>DAOVSE010000090.1 GCA_030633595.1 Candidatus Altarchaeota archaeon | reverse complement strand
GTTCTTTGTTATCCTCTATCATTATTTTAACTCTTGGTGACTGCTTTATATAGAAAAGATCTAATCCAACGAGTTGTGCGAAACCGTAACCTAAAACTAGGCTTACTAATATCTCCGCTATGGAATATACCATTAAATGTATCAGGACAGATGAATCAAGAAGCATGTACCAGTTTTCCGGTGAAAGTGATCCATACAAATTCCCCGGTGTTAGGTTACTAACCAGCATATATGTCGCTTGTTGCCACGCATTCATATCTGTTAGCGGAGGCGGATTATACATATCCACCCCAGAAGAAATTGCTAGCATCTGTATAGTCATAATAACACTAGAATATCCAAGTGCCAGTGTCGAAACATAGAAAAATTTCATTGAATATTTACCCGAAACAATCTTGGTAGAAATCGGGAATTCAGTTTTTTTCTTAAATCCGATATAAATAATTGTAAATATAAACGCGGTTGCAATTATCGGAAAGATCAGGGAGATGTCAAATATGCTCTGATTTATCAATCTGTTAAGGAAATTTGGTATGATACCATAAATGTTACCCTCCACATCAGACATTGGGTTAAATAATCTATACAGAAGTATCTTTATCGCCCCCACGGAGATGAATAATCCAAGCCCTGAACCAATTCCCCACTTCACCACGATCTCGTCCATATATATAAGCGCTATGACACCAAAGATCAGCAGCGACAAGAGGAAGACAGTTCCTGCAAAGGAGCTTGCGAGATGAAATCCAAAAACTATAGCAGACGTCTCAAAAAATGCTATCACAACTATGAGCATCTTCTGCATTCCATAGAAAAATTTTCTATCCTCTATTTTCTCAAGATCTAATCTTATAACATTAAGCCTCAGTAGAATCTGAAGAATTAATATAGCAATAAGTATAGGACCGATTCCTACAGCAACCATAGTGAACAAAGAACTTCCATATATCATCCTCATTAGCTGATAAGAAGGGGGTATATTGTCTAGTGATATGGGGAGCGGTATAACTCCCATAACAAGAACTAAGACAGCAACCCCAACTGTCCATTTTATCCTATCTTCAATACTCAGTTCTTCTTTGGGATATTTTACTTCAGGTATTTTTCCTATAAGATTTTTTATACTCATTTTATACCTCCATCTTAACATCAATACTCCACATCATAAGCCTTTAAACCCAAAATCTCAACAAATTCCTTTGGGGTTACATACTCCTCAAATCCCTTAAAATCTCGATCATATGCGACAAGGTACTTCAAACCATATTTTTTATTTTTTCTATGCCCTTTTGCAGTTGTTCTGGAGAGGCACCCATTGTCTTGTGGGATGTTATCTCCTCCCAGATTTTCTTTCTGTTAAATAATCCCAGATCTATGGCATATTTCACGAGTGCGGACCTTATAGCCTCTGACTTTGTGTTAAATATCCCGGATTTTATCATCTCATCCAATATTCTCGCTTCCATGCCCTTAAATTTCAGAGTAAGTGCTGTCTCCATTCTTAATCACTATTAAATATATAATGATTTATAGTGTCTAAATCACGGCTGTTCCCTCCATTCGCAGATACAGGCGTTTGTCATTCTATTTCCCTCTCAATCGCAGAGTTCCAGCTATCCCTCAATTCGTTAAGCGAAAATTTCACATCTATTTTCTTGTCTTTAATCCTTATCTCTCTTTCCTTCGTCACTATCCCCATTCTCTTCGCCGGAACGAGTTTTTCAAATTCCTCTGAATCCTTTTTTTCTACCTCTATTAGCCATCTTCCATTTGATTCCGAAAATAGTTTGATGTCTGTTCTCAGGGCCCCAAGTTTTTCCAAATTTAGTTCCATTCCGAGATCACCGCCGAACGCCATTTCCGCTACAGAGACCAGCAGACCACCCTCAGACAGGTCGTGACAGCCTTTAACCAAACCCTTATCCATCGCCTTCAGCAGGGATTCTACCTTCTTCTTTGTCTTTTCTGGATAGACTCTCGGGACCCTTCCTCCTTTCAAACCAAGGGTTCTGTAGTATTCGGATCCACCCATCTCCCTCTCCGTTTCCCCCAGAAGGTAGATGGAATTTCCCCCCTTTTTCAGATCTACGGAAATTACCTTTCTAACATCTTTGACTATTCCAATACCTACGAGGGTTGGTGTGGGTGCAACAGATCCTCTGGTACTTTCATTGTAGAAAGAAACGTTTCCGGAGACGAACGGAATTCCAAAAGAGTTGGCAACAAAATAGAGACCCTCACAACATCTTACAAAATCTCCCAAGCGGTCCGGCTTTTCTGGATTTCCGAAGTTCAAGCAATCCGCCATGGAATGCGGAATAGAGTTTACCGCGACAAGGTTCCTTACCACCTCCTCGACTGCCGAGGCAGCGCCCCAGTAAGGATCCAGTTTACAGAATCTCGGATTTACATCCGATGTTATGGACAATCCTTGAAAGCTGTTCTTTAAGGGTTTCATTACCGCCGCATCACCGTGTGTTTGCTTATTTATCAAACCCTGCATTGGTTTTAGTATGGTATTTCCGCGAACCTCATGGTCATATCTTCTAATAATAGATTCCTTGCTCCCGATCCTAGGGGAATTCAAGATCTCTGGTATAATCTCCTTCAAATCTGGCATAGCAAATTCCCGTTCACTGTAATCCCTCTCAACAACCTCGTAGGGTCTTTCATACATGACCCCTTTGATCAGAAAATCAAGATCTAGGTCCAAAACTACCTTTCCTTTGTATGTTGCTTTAATTCTCTTAGTATCATCGACCCCACCAACAATGGCAGCGGGAACATCCCAGAATTTAAAAATCTTCAAAACCTTTTCTGCATTTTCCGGTTTTACAGAGAGCATCATTCTCTCCTGACTTTCAGAGACCCAGATCTCCCACGGGGCCATTCCCTCTTCTTTCAACGGAATCTTGTCCAGATCAACCTCTGCACCTTTGCCTCCAGCGTGTGCCATCTCACTGGCAACACAAGACAAACCTCCACCTCCAAAGTCCTTCATTCCTGTCAGAAGCCCTTTATCATTCGCCTCCAGGCAGGCATGTATCAGGGGCTCTTTCATTATCGCATATCCCAACTGTACAGCAGGTATGTCCCTTTCCTCGCTCTCAACACCCAACTCAGCAGATGCAAACGTCACTCCATGAATTCCGTCCCTCCCACTCTTTCCTCCAGCCAGAATATAGATATCACCGACATTTCCGGCTCTGCTGTGAGCAATTTTATCCTTTCTAACTACGCCGATACAGCCGACATTTACCAGGCAATTGCTAACATAGGATTCATCGAAATCGACCATTCCCGCAACGGTCGGAATTCCGACTCTGTTTCCATAAGCAGCGATTCCGGAAACCACACCCTTAAATAGAAATTGTGGATGCTTCGTTCCTTTCGGTAGCTTTTCATCGGGAAAATCCAGAGGACCGAAGAACAACGGGTCTACCAAGGCTATCGGCTGGGCGCCCATGCATACTATATCTCTTAAAATACCACCAATCCCGGTAGCCGCTCCACCATACGGATCCAAGGCCGAGGGATGATTATGGCTTTCTAGTGCGACAACATATGCATGTTCCTTGTCAAATTCCACAACACCAGCATCCTCGGAGATGACACAGATGTTCTGGGGTGCTTTAATATTGAATATAGTTCTCTCCAGTATCGGTTTAGATGTCTTGTAGCAGCAGTGTTCGCTCCACGATTGCGCGAGGGCTTCAAGTTCAATGTCTGTGGGATTCTTCCCCTCTTTTCTAAAATACCCCCTGATCTTCCTCATCTCCTCGAGGCTTAAACCCAGAGTCTTCTCCCTGCTTATACTCTCCAGCTCAGAGTCACTTGCCCCCAGAATATTAATCTCAAAGACGTTTTCTAGAATTTTACGGTATAAATCAGGCATTTTTTACTTTTACAGAATAATTTTGAATCACGGGATTTGCAAGAAGCCTTTTACAGGCGTCATCAATCTTTTTCTCTGCATCCTTCTCTGAATTGGCATCAATACTGATCACATAAACCTTTACCGTTTTTACCTCATTCACAGGATAACCGAGAAGTTTCAGCGATTTCTGAATCGTCTCTCCTTCCGCATCAATAACCCCTGGCTTTAGTTCAATCCTTACCTCTACTTTGAAATTCATCAAAAACACTCCTTAATAATAATTCATTGTGAAATAAAATTAATCACGGAAAAGATGAAAAGACAGAAAACCCTTCTCGTGACCGGGAGAGAGGCATCATCAG
>DAOVSE010000065.1 GCA_030633595.1 Candidatus Altarchaeota archaeon | reverse complement strand
ACGATCAAAACCGAAAGCAAAGCCGACGGCTGGAACCTTTAATCCTGAAAATAATTCTATCAGATTATCATATCTACCGCCGCCGCATATCTGATCTTGGGCCCCCAATTCAGGAATTCTGATCTCAAAAACAGTTCCTGTGTAGTATTCCAGGCCCCTGGAAATCCCAAGATTTATCTTATATTCAACATTCATTAGATTCAGCCAGCGCAAAACACCTTTTAGCTCATCAAGTGCTTTTTTAGCTTTTTTATATTTTCCTAGCAGGTTTTCTGCCTGTCCAACTGCGTCCGTATCTCCTTTAATTTCTATTAAATCGAATAGGATCTTCTTGTCAATTAGCTTCTTCAGGTTCTTTATATCTCCCTTATCAACGCTGGCTATTACCCTGTCCTGAATTTCCTCGTCTATATCCAGGTCATCCATCAACCCCCTGAGAATACCCAGATGACCAATCTCTACCTGAGATTTTAGACCCAATTTTTTAAGAGCCATGTATGCTATTATAATAACCTCGGCGTCAGATTCTGGGCCTTTCGGACCGATTAATTCAATGCCCAGGTGCCAGAATTCCCTATAGCGCCCCTTCTGAGGCCTCTCATATCGGAACATCGGGCACGAATAGTAGAGTTTTAACGGAAGTCTGCTTCCCCTTAACTCCTCTGCGAACATTCTGCATACTGATGCGGTTGCTTCAGGTCTTAAACAGAGAGTTCTACTAGATTTATCCTCAAAAACGTACAGATGCTCTTGAATTTCCTCACCGGACTTTAGTTGGAATAACTCGATGTGTTCGAAGGTCGGAATCTGGATTTTTCTGTAATTATAGCTTTCTAAAACCTTGACTATGGAATTCTCAATATAATCCCTTTCCTCCATCTCTCGGGGAGAAAAATCTCTGGTCCCTCTGGGCTTTTTTATGTCCATTCTATCCTTAAACTTTTCTGTATATATCTTTTTATTTCTGAGTATTTAATATTCTACTATGAAACAATATTTGCTTTTTGTTCTGACTTTTGCGATTGTGCTGATTTCGGGATGTGTTACAGATGAAATTGAAAGGGTATCAACGACCACTACAACCGTTCCATTACCAACGGCCGAAGGCGGGGATACCGTCTATGTCAGCTACATAGGTAAACTCACTAACGGCACGGTATTTGACACATCCTATGAGGAAATCGCAAAAGAAGCCGGAATCTACACCATATTGAGAGGGTACAAGCCTTTGGAATTTACGATCGGGAAGGAGATGATCATTCCAGGATTTGAAGAGGCAGTAATCGGTATGCATGTTGGCGAGGAAAAAACCGTTAGAATTCCACCTAAATGGGCTTATGGGGAATGGGACCCGGAGAAAGTGATTGAGGTTAACAGAACCCAGTCAAGTCCGAGGATAGAGAATGTCTCCAGGAGATTGTTTATGCAGAATATCGGCAGGAAGCCGTTTATAGGTATGAACTACGTAGCACCACCCTACCATTGGAATAGGACGGTTCTTAACTTTACCGATTTCGTGGTTATAATAAGACACGACCCGGGTCCAAATGTCACAGTACAAACGATTTTTGGCAAGGCAGAGATCAGCGTTGATAATCAATCCCTCTATCTGAGGGTAAATCCGAAGGTGGGTAAAACAATAATGACCTCTGAAGGTGCGGCGAAACTTATTAATGTTACCGAGGATTTAATCACCATGGACTTTAATCACTGGTTAGTGGGGAAAACATTGATATTCGACCTGAAGCTAGAGAATATCACCAAAGGGCGTTGAATTTTTTATCCAGAGCTAGTCTGAGGTCCTTTATGGGCTTGCTTGGTTCATCTTCAATCTCAATCTCCTGTTCCAACCCAAGTAACACGTTGATAACTGCATAAGTGGACTTTGCGATTGCATCCAGGTTATAGCCACCCTCCAGTTCTACAACCATCCGTCCTTGACAGAGCCTCTTTGCCAAATTCAAAAGAGAGGATGTCATCTTGCAGTAGCCCTTCTCCGTTACTGATAGTGATCCCAGTGGATCATCCCTGTGGGAATCGAAGCCTGCAGATATGGCTATGAAATCTGGTTTAAATCTCTCAATTCTTGGTAGAACAAATTCATTGAGTATATATACATAGTCGGCATCTCCAGTACCCGGTGGAACCGGGATATTTATTGTATAACCCTCGCCCTCTTTCTCGCCGACCTGATCGATAAAACCTGTTCCGGGGTATATTGTTCTCGGATCCTGATGCATTGAGATGTTTAGGACAGATGGATCTTCATAGAAGATATCCATCGTTCCATTTGCAGCGTGAACATCCCAGTCAAATATACAGGCTTTTTTTACATTGCAATTTTTTTGAAGATACCTTATCATAATTGCAACATTATTGAAATAGCAGAACCCCATTGCCCTGCCCTTTGTGACATGATGTCCTGGGGGTCTTATGAGGGCGAAGGCGTTATCTGCTTTTTTTTCGATGACGGATCTTCCGGCAAGAATTTCACCACCTGCAGCGAGCCTCGCTATATCGTATGTATCTTCTCTACAGTACGTGTCAGCATCTATTGGGCCACCACCACCCTCGCTGAGTTTCTTTATATATTCCAGATGTTCATGGGTATGAACCAGGAGGATATCTTCATCGGAGCAGCGTTCTGGGGTGAGGAGATTAACCTGCTCAAGGATTCCTGTCTGTCTGAAGATTTCCATTATAGCGATTAACCTTTCTTTACTCTCTGGATGGTACGGACCGGCAGAGTGTTTCAGATAGTCTTCGTGATATATCAATGCAGTATTCATCCTAAAAACCACCCAGTGTCATCTGCTTACCCAGACCCTTCAATTCATCCTCTGAATAGCCAAGGGCCTCCAGAATCCGTAAAACCGACGGTAGAACCTGGTTATTTATATAATAGTCGGGATCGTAGTCCCCCTCCTCAACGAAGTCTATGACCCTTGCCTTATCGCTTATGCTGCTGCCCTTTTTTGTAACTATGTAGGTTACGATATTACCCGGCTTGAATTCCAGACCTTTTTTTATCGCCCTTTTCGCAGCTTGGATGTGAGGCCCTTCAGTCTTGTATTCTGCCATCCCTCTCGTAATCTGTGTGTTTATGGTAAGATCCTCCAGAGGAACCTTTCCTGTTTTTATGTTCTGAACGACATCCTTAACAATACATGCTGCCTTTTCCGGGTCTTTATCCTTCAAGAGAGCATTCAAAACCTTTTCCTGTGTATCCTTCGCAACATTTGCCCAGTCCCTTCTCCTGGTTTCCAGTCCCTTTACGATCAATTTCCCTTTATCATCAACCAGAGCGTATCTCTTTTTGGTTATAAAGATACCTCTTGGGTAGAAACCCTCAAATTCGAGTTCCATCGCCTCTGGAAGTTCAGAGTTGATTTCATCTAAAAAATTCTTGGCGTTTTTCATTATCTCCTCTCTATCAGCAATGTCGGGTTTTACAAGGTATACTGAATCGGTATCCCCGTAGATAACATCAAAATCAAATTTTGGGACAGTATCTATGGTGTGGAGGATGTATTTTCTCCCGAGGGCTGTTATAGACTCGGCGCATTTCTTCGAGTACCATCTTGCCCTGGGAAACCCAAAATAACCGTACATCGAATTAGCCAACAATTTTAAGGCCTGCTGTTCAACATCGAGGAATCTTTTTTTCTCGGGATTTTTCTCATCATTCACTTTTTTCTTTACCGCGATCCTTCTTTGAATCACCTCATTAAGGGTTTCTGGAATCAGACCCTTTTCCTTTTTACAGAAATAATGTCCTGTCGGGGACTTGTATGAATCCTCAGGGCAGCATTCACAGTCTATGGTTGATGGATCTATGTTATGGGAGACAATTATACTTGGATACAATGACCTGAAGTCGAATAACAGGATGTTATCATGAATCCCCTTTTTCGGCTCTACCACGTAAGCCCCGATATAGGTTGTTCTCTGCCTCTCATTTACCACCCTGTCAGATGGCCTGTTTGGCACAAGAATATTCTCTGCAAATGCCTTTTTAATCAATAAGGATTCGACCCTCTGCCCGGAACCGGCCCTTGACGACTGATATATCAATTCCCTTGTAATCCTTGAAATCTCGTAATGTAGTGGTAAAATGGCCAAGGCAATTTCTAATGTGGAAGATGCATCGCTCATCGCATATTCCAGGAGTTCCTTGAATTTTTCTTTCTCTGGATTGTCCCAGATACCTGCCATCTCCCCCACTTTTATGTCCTTCTTCTCCCTTCCGGTGATCTCAAGGTATACGTCCTCTAATGTGTATCTAGACAGATTAAAGATTTGCCTGCAAACGGGGTACATGTCTACATGGGGTCTTCCCCGAACCTTGGCACCTAAATTCATACCCCTTCTCTCCAACTTTACGGGGCTTCCGTCTATGCCAAGAGATAGAGGAATCTTGTGCTTCTCTGCTCTCTCCTTAAGATAGGGAAAGTCAAAATTGTCTCCATTATAGGTCACGATGATGTCAATCTCCCGTTCTTTTATAGTCCTTATAAATCTCTCAATTATCCCTTTTTCGTCTTTCAGAACCTCTACATAGTCTAAATCTAGATTGTCTGTTGTTTTATATGTCCATGCCCTCTCCAGACCATGGTTGTCGGCATAGCTTATGATTATTATTGGATCCTTGTCAGCTTTTGGCTCCCCTCCGGGGTTGTAGACCTCCATATCGAAAGATGCAATTTTCAGATCAAGATTTTCACAGTCCATCATAGGGATTAAACCAGAATCTATGAGGTATCTCTCAGCAAACGGTATATGCGCTTCCCTTACCTCCTTGCACTCCTCCAGCTCCTTGATCGAACCCCGTAAATCTGGAACATCCTTCGGCTGATTAACCACCACCTTTAGAACATCAACCTCCTGGTTCTTTTCGATCCTTCTCCCTACCTTAACTTCGCCGACATTCCTCAGTTTTTCGAGCTCTCTCTGAATCTTTTCCAGGTCATGCTCCTTCGGAAGAACGTACATATAGGGCCGAAAATCGGTAATCTCCTGAATCTCCCTGCCACTCTCCGTTTTGTAGAATAATCTCACTACAGCCTTATCTTCCCTGGTTATGTAATCGGCATCGAGAAGTGTCTTTTTCATCATTTATGAATTAATGGAACAAACCAATAAAACTGAACAGAACGACTATTTTTCTATCAATCTAGCAAATGTTAGAAATCCTGTATGGCCCAACATTCTGGAATATGGACGAACAACCCCCATATCCCAATTCCTTAGCAAACATTCAACGGTTTCGGACCGGAAGCCGTTTAATGCATTATAGAATTTCTTGCTCTGTTCAATACTCGGGGAATAGGAAACGAGAAATCCACCAACCTTCAGGGCCTTGTTTGCGTGCTCAACAACCATCCATGGCTCAGGCAAATCCAGGGTAATCAGATCCAGATTTCTCTCATCAATCCCATCATAAATGTTCTTCGACTTTATCTTAATGTTCTTCAAATTGGCTTTCTTGAAATTTTCTCTTGCGATCCCCGCGAAATCCTCGCGAATCTCGTATGTTACAACCTTTTCAGGATTTACGATATTTGCCAGAAACATCGCCAGTATTCCGGATCCGGTGCCTGCATCCACAACTTTACTCCCAGAATGAATTCCAGCGTAACCTACAATTAATGCGCAATCCTTCAGGGTGATTGCCTGAGGGCCCCTTTTCGCCTTCTTAATAAAATCCAGTATCTCTGGCTTTAATAGAAAAAATCTCCTCCCCGTATGGCTTTCTATCGTCTTACCTACATTCTCTTTCCGAAGTTTTTCTACAGTAATCACGCCATAGTTCGTGTGGACATCAGACACTCCCTTTACCAGATACTCTCTACCCTTTTCATCTATGAGCAGGTACATCCTTTATTATTAATGAAATAGAAGTTATAATATCAAAAATGGTAAAGGAGATATCCCGGATGTCCGAGAAGGAGCTGTTAAACTTTGCCGAGGAGAGAATCTTTTCTTTGGGTTTGAGGGATCTAGCATCTGCTCTTTCCTATGAGAATATGCGCTATGGTCTCGGGAAGATGATCTATGCATTAGACAGTGAGGATGTCTATTGCGTTTTTGGGCCGGATGCTACAATAACCAGAAACATAGGAAGATGGAAAAGTGGGTTTGGTTATGGTGCAGTACTAAAATGGCCCGATAGCGGCATCTATTTTCCAGAGATCAGACCGAATGGATGTGGGATGATACTAGCAAGGTTAGATGAAATGCCTCAAAGGAATGAAATTATTGAAAGAGTCTCTGCGGTTGAACAATCTGATCTTTATCTGGACGGCATTAAATTAAAGCCGGACTTCGGTAAAGGAAACCATTTCTTTGAGTTCTATAAACCCTTAGGTGTCTCTCCCGATATAGAAGGGGTTATGCCAAAGGACTGCAACTATGCAATATTTCACGGCTCTGCCCCGGAGAGAAAGAATGAGCTCTATAGCGCAATAGATAGGGGTGAGTGGATCAAAACCCCGCTGGGAGAGATATCTGTTCTGGATAGCAAAGATGGTAAGGGGTACTATGAAACCTGGAAGGAATTTAATAAATTTTCAAAGAAGAGGAGGGAAGTTTTAGCTAGGGCGGTACTGGGTGATTGTGAAATAGTCTCCAATCTAACTCATCAGGGAATGTTTGCCAGAAATGAAATAAGGTTGGGATGTCACGATACGATGGACAAATCCTACCCGATGGGGGAGGCACTCTTTCCGGTCGCTCTCAGATGGGATCATTCAGTCCATATCTTTAAAGGTAAGAGGAATCTGTCTACGGATGTGATGGGTAGATTGGGTTTCGATAAAAGGGCAGAGAATCTGGGATTAAAGGATGAATTGGAAAAGATAAATGTACTACCCCATGGGGGGGGTTACAGAATCGATCTACACTACTCTAATATAGAGGTAATCAAAACGGATATAGGCAATCATTTCATCTTAAGTGGGGCTAAGCCCATCTCGAAGGTAGATGAGATAAGCGAGACAGTTAAACGGGGGGTTTCGAGCTTTGGGGAGATGATAATTATGAACCCTCACGAACTTCCATTTGATTATAGAGGTACCAGCATAATAGAAAAGGTAATGGAATATGATTTGGGCATACCTGTTGCAGAGTTACAGCCATTAATGACTCTAAAGGTTTAAAGTGAAACTCGGCGTCTCAACTCAGATATTCTGGGATTATGAAAAACTGGATATGAATTATATTCTGAAACATTTAGCAGAGGATCTAAAGTTTGAATGCGCAGAGATCCATTGCCAGGGTCCAATGTTCAGGGGCTGGGGGACTCTGAAGGCGAAGGAAACAAAGCAAGAGATTAAGGATATCTTGAGTACCTTGGATATAAAGATATCTCTGCACGCGCCGTATCACGACCTGAACATGGCAACATTGAATCTGGGTGTAAGAAAGGAGGTAATAGATCAGGTAGCTGAAAGCATCAATACCGCCAACTATCTCGGTTCGGGGATAGTTGTTGTCCATCCTGGTTTTGTTGCATCGAAAAAATACAAAAAGAAGAGGGTATTTGGGGTTATGGTCAATAATTTCAAAAAACTGTCAAGGATAGCTGAGGATTTAAATGTCCAACTGTGCATGGAGAACATAGCATCAAAACCAAAGGCAATGGGCGTTCATGT
>DAOVSE010000067.1 GCA_030633595.1 Candidatus Altarchaeota archaeon | reverse complement strand
ATGTTAGAGATGGACGGATAGTACCGTTTGTGAGTAATATGCCATTAACCAAAATTTTTTCTTTTTCCAAGCTTGTTGAATTTGTGGCTGCTGCCATCACATCTATTGCAGTGTTAGATATAAACAATGTCGTTCTATTGGTTTCATTATCAAAAGTCCTCTGAAATAAAGGTATTGTATAATCTGCAATGAACTCGCTATTTTTGCGACTGAACTCGAAACCAGCGCTTTGCGCAATTGTCGTGTTGTGTCCAGATCTATCGATGAATATTTCACCTCCTAAACCGCCGCCTAGACCCTTAACTTTCAATTTGAGTTGAGGTCCTGCACCCAATATCCAGCCATTCTCTTTTCCTTCGAAGCAACCGATTCCAGCACACCACTCCTCTGTGTATCTGGGTCTATTCCCAAAGCGAACAACTACGGGCTGATTTTGAAGGTCGAATGTCCCCTCATAGTATGGTTTTTTCATAAAATCATGTATCCATGAAATTGGTCCTTTAACCCAATTCCAAGCACCTGAAGCCACATTGGTAATATCCTCTAACATTTGTTGCGAATTGATTCCATTTCGTTTACTAAACGGTATTGTCGTGTGGGTGGGCGGCATAAGGTTGGTAGTTGGAGTCTCTATGACCTGTGCTTTGCCGTTCAACGCATCTATCCAGGATTGAGTCTCGGCGTGGAGGACAGCGGACTGGTAAGCCAGAAAGGCTTCTCTTTGCTCTTTGTTGTATTCCTCCAGCTGTTCCCTGACCACTTCTTCGGCCTTCTCCTTGGGCCTGTAGAATTCTTGGATTACACTATTGGCAACGGCTCTATTTGTGAGTTCCCTGAATTCCTCGAAGCCGTCCATGATGAAGTCGTTAATTTCGCTGAATCTTTTTTCTGCTTTCTTGAGGGTTCTCTGCCACTTCATTTTTCTTGCCCTCTCAAATGCTTCATCGCGCCATTCATCCATCTGCTTTTTGAGGTTTTCGTAAAGTTCTCCGTCATAAAGCCTTTTGTAGCTCTTTTCTAGGGACTTGTAGTGTCTCCTCGCCCTATCCCTTAGCTGAGAACACCATCGCCTCTTTCTCCACCTCATCATCTCCTTTCTATTCTTTAGCCAGGCTCGCTCCTTCGTCTTTATCTCAAGTTTAACACTCTCCAGAACGAGCTCTACATAGGCTTTGTGATTAATGCTCTCCACATAGTTTTCATAGATTTCCTCTGAACCATCCCTGAAGCCCTTATAGTAATTCTCATAGAGTTTTTTGTAGTGCCTTCTCCATAAGCCTTTTCTACCGTTTCTTTCTTTTTCGTATTCACCTCTTAGCTGGTTCAGTTTTCCTGTAAAGGCGTTATAGGTGGATTTTAGAGCCTCTAATGATGAATCAACCATCAGCCAACCTAAACTTTTTATCTTATTTGTTAATTCCCTGTAGATTCTCTCTACGGAGCCCCTGAATTCTGCGTAGGCTTTCTTTGCCTTTCTTCTGAACCTGAGATCGGCCTCCTCCGCCGAGATTCCTCTAACTATTCCGTTCGAGAAAAAGAATGTTCTTCCATTGAACTTAAATCCGTAATCTGAGTCGAAATTAAGCTTTGTCAGATCATTAGACCAGGAATTCAGGGTTCTTATCGTTGACTTGACCTTTTCTATCTCGCCTATTGTTTCATTGTGCCCTTTTCTTGCATTCTTTGTACGCCAGTAGCTCTTGCCCCGGCGCCTTCTATATCTGAGGTATGATGCAAGGCAATATTCCTTTTTCTTTTCCAGATCTCGAAGTGTTTTTTTAGCAGAATCCAGCATGCTCAGGTGTCTTTTAACAGAGTTTTTGGAATGGAGAACCCACTTGCCATCAGCATTTCTGACTGGAATTTTATCTGAGACTGAGTTTTTCACCATCGTGCGGAGATATTCCAGATATTTCTGCTGGCTGGGGAACGAGGTTTCGATCCATTTATTACCTGTTGTTGAATTATTCTGGATCCAGAGCCTCTCACCCTTAAGACCAACTCTATAGGTCTTGGAATCCGTCAGAAATCTTGGCTTTAGTTTTAATAAAAGGAATAATGCAGCTGTTGTTGCGGCTATTGACGCGTACGGTAATAGTGGAAATGGGATCTGTTGAGATGGTAGGGAATTAGCACCCTCTGTAGAAGAAGAGTCTCTCCCTGAAATTGGCTCTATCGGGATTGCCGAAACCATAGATATTAGAATATATGTTACCAAGAGGTATACATATCTGGTTTGGGGATTCATGTAATCACCATAGAAATTTTTACTTAGTTATATATTACTCTAAAGTTATATATAAATACTTACAGAAATCTCAGGATTCACAGCATCAGGAAAATTCAAAATAGACCCTTGTGCCTTCTGTTATGTTATTCTCCCTCGCGAAGTTGGCATTGGTTTCCAGGACATATAGGGAGTTGGTGTCGGGACCGTATGACGGGCACCTCGATGTTTTGCAGGGGGGCAGGTTTTCTTCTATGAAGATTATGGTTTTGTTTCTGTCAATCCATATGATGTCCAGGGGGAACCTCATTTCCTTCATCCAGAAACCATATTTACCTTCCTTGGAAAAAACGAACAACATGCCCCTGTCTTGTTTTAGGGAATTCCTGTAACTGAGGCCTTTTTCTCTAGCATCGGGGGTATCTGCTATCTCGACCTGAATACAGATAGCATCTGCAGAGTCCTTGGGGGCTCTGAGGCATAGTTCTGTTGTTTGTCTTTGAGTGCATCCGGAAGAAAAAAGTAGTAGACATGTTACAATTAATATTTTGAGTCTCATCTTTAACCCAGATTCAAAGCTTCCCTTAAGTCGATCTTTCCCTCGTACAGTGCCTTTCCGAGAACCGCGCCCCAGGCACCGGTTTCTTTGATATTCTGTAGATCTGAAGTGTTTGATATGCCTCCAGAGATAATGACCGGAAGAGAGATGAATTTTACAACGTCATTAATCCTTTCGAGGTTAACGCCCTCCATTCTTCCTTCAACGTCCACATCAGTGTAGAGAATTCCGAAGACCAGGCCTTGAAGATGTTTCACGAATTCAGTAGTTTTTAATTCTGTCTTTTCCTGCCAGCCCTTTACGACGATGTTGCCCTCTTTTGAATCTAAAGCGACAATTTGTCTATCAGATCCGAACTCCTCCCCGAGTTTTTTGATTGTAGCAAAATTCGCTTTGTAGTCGTTAATAGCCATGGTTCCGAGAATAATGCGATCAATTCCTGCCTTAAGGAGATAGCGAGCCGTGTCATAGTCCCTGATTCCCCCTCCAAAGTGGATCGGGAGCTCTATAGTACTGCAGATTCTAAGAACGGTTTTCAGGTTCTCCCCGGTTCCGAGGGCTGCATCGAGGTCTATTATGTGGAGAATTTCGGCACCCAGATTCTTCCACTCCAATGCAATTTCGACCGGATCCCCGTAATATTCCTGAGTTCCGAGTTTTCCCTCCACCAGCTGAACGCAGTCCCCATCCAGAATGTCTATAGCTGGAATTATTTTCATTCTTATTCTAATTTGACGTAATTCCTTAAAATTCCGATGCTCTCTTCATCCTTCAACCCGTCATAGAGGTCTTTTAACGCATCTTCTGTTTGCATGGGTTTTTTCAATTTCCTAATCTCTTTATATGTTTTCTCCTTCAGCAGATTTCTGAATTCTAGGTTTAATTTATTGCATGCAATCTTCAGGGCCTTATAGCTCTCTGAATCGTATTTCAGAAAGCATAAGACCCCTTTGTATCTATGGGCTTTGAGATAGTTCTCAATCCTCTTCGAGGTTACCTCTATATAGCGTTGTTTTATCTCCTCCGTCTCTAGCTTTTCGTCCCAGTCGTATGCGTTAAAGGGATAAAGGTTCTCGAATCCCCTCGGAACCAAACCCGCGTTGCTCAGCATTACCTCGTGAATCTTTCCCCTTAAATTTAATTCGTTCAGGATTTTTATTATTTTCCTGTGTGTTTCTGATTCCGAGTATGGTTTTCTGTGAGAGCATGGAAGAAACAGAAGGATTTCCTTGTCTTTTGGAACCTCGTACCATCTCAGAAGATAATCCTGCCAGACCTCGAAATAGCTGTGGGTTAAAAATTCCTCACCAACCCCGGATAGGTCCTCTCTCAATTCGGGTGGAAATTTTGGGGTGAACCAGAATGTTTCTGCATCCAGTTCTATTTTGGAATCCTTATTCCATTTATCCACTATTCTGTAAAATTCGTCCCTGCTCAGAAAATTCCATTCGCCCCTCAACCAGAGCCCCATCAATTTCGATCTGTAATGGGGCAACAGATTTATCAGGACAATGGAATCAGAGAATTTCAATGCATATTCAACGGAGTTATCGAGACTCTTCTTTATGTTTTCTACAAATGGTAGATTTACCAGAAGATATGTCCTGACCCTTATATTGTATGAATGTAATAGCTTGGAGGCTTTTTCAAAATCCCGGAGATGGAATCCCTTGTTTATTTTATCCAAGGTCCTGTCATCCGCGATCTCCAGACCTATAGCGACCTCCAGTTCAATACCTTCAAATTCCTTTAATGCCTCTGCTTTTATAAACTCCGGACGGGACTCGATGGTCAATTTTTTTATCTTAGACTCTTTACACTTTTGGATGAAGTATCGTCTTCCCTCCAAGGGAATTTGCTTTTCATCGAGAAAGCTTCCCGACCCGAAGACCGTTATATGATCCACGCCTGGTTCGAGTTTATCGAAGAATGAATCGAATTCCCTCCTAACATTTTCGATTGATGATTTTTTGCCCTCCATCCTGCCATAACCGCAGAATAAGCACTTATGCCATGCGCAACGTCCAAATTTCATCAGAAATATCTTTTTAGACATGTTTATAAAATCAAAAACAAAATTAATAAAATCAGGTTGAGCCTCTTGTCTTCGTTTCCTCTCTTAGTCTTTTAAGCTCTCTCTTCAGGAGCTCCGCTTTCTTAATCTCTTCAATCTCCTTTATCTTCTTTAATGCGTCCTTCGACAATATAAGCTCAATATCCCGCAAGAATTTTGAATGTACCTCTATTATGTCGTCCTTCTCCAATTTCTTCGACCATTTCATGATCGTTTTCTGATCAACCCCTAACTTTTGAGCCGCTTTTTTGGATTCAATTTTTTTAACCTTCTGCATCAATTCTCTCAGATCATCTATTTCTGGTTTTTCTGCTTGGGGTTTTTCTGCTGGGGGTTTTTCTGGTGGTAGTTCTGGAGGTTGTTCTGGGGGTTTTTCTGGTAGTTTCTCTGGGGGTTGTTCTGCTGGTAGTTCTGGAGGTTGTTCTGCTGGTTGTTCTGGGGGTTTTTCTGGTAGTTTCTCTGGGGGTTGTTCTGCTGGGGGTTGTTCTGCTCCCTCCGCCTCTTGCATGTCTATTTCCTCCCTTATTTGCTTTAATTCAGCCTCTTCCCTCATTCTCTCATTCAATTCCTTCTCCCTCGTAATCAATTCCATTTGCTTCTCCGCAAGCTCCAACCCCATATTCTTTAATTTTTCTTTGCCTTCAATCTCCTTGCTATACTTCTTGGATAAATCCTCTAATTCTGCAGCTCTCTTATTCAATAGCTCGTTCCTCTTCTTTACCTTCCCCCCCTCCTTGGCAATTATCTCCTTCCCCCCTGCTATTTTTTCTTCTATCTCTCTTAACTCTTTTTCCCTTTCAGTTAAGACATTCTCCCTTTCCATTATATTATCAATCTCCTTCTGCGCATCCCCGCCTCTCTCAATTCTCTCTCTGATCCTGCTTATCTCCTGTTCTATGTTCTTCAATTCCAACTCCTTTCTTTTTATTGCTCCCTTTTCACTTCTAATTTCGTCTTCCATGCTAACTGCCTTTTTCTCTTTATCTTGCAATTCCATATACTTTTTTTCTATCGCTTCTTCCCTGTTTTTTAGTTCCGTCTCTTTATTACTCAGGATAATGTCTTTGCTTCTGACTTCATCCATTTTCTTTCCCAGATCTATCTCCATATTCCTTAATTGCTCTTCAATTCCTTTCAGTTTGCTGTCCCTCTTCCTCAATTCATCAGTGTCTTTGATGAGTTCCTCTTCTTTAGCAGCCAAATCGTCTTGCATGGCTCTGAGTTTTTCTTCAGCAGCGATAAGATCCACTTCTCTCCCCATGAGCCTCTTCTCCCTGTTCTCCAGTTCGATAAATTTTTTCTCTGGTTCCTGAATCTTTTTTTCCCTTCTGTCTAGATTTTCTTGCATATCCCTAAGTCTCTTCTCAATACGTTCTAACCCGCTCTTTTTCTTGATAACCTCTTCCTCCCTATTTTTCAGATTCCTCTCCATATTATCCAGTTTAATTGCAGATCCCAGTCTTTTCTCAACATCCCTTAGCTTCTCTTCCTTTTTCTTTAATTTCTCAGTTTTCAGCATAAGCTTCTCATCTCTATCTTTCAGATTTTTGTGAATGTCCCCCAGGGTTTCTTTTATCTCCTCTAATTTCTCCCCTTTGAGTTTTAATTTATTCTCAACATCTCTCAACTCCATTTCCTCGCCAAAGAAAAGTTGCAGATCGTCTTCCTTTTCCTTTAATTCCCTCCCTCTGTGCGCTAATTCTGCCTCCTTTCTCCTTAATTCCTCTTCTTTTAACTTCAATTTGTCAGTCATCTTGTCCCGGTTTTACCATAACAATCGATATAATTTTTTCTGTATTATATATTATATTACATATATCAACCAATTAATTAGTTCTTATAGTTACTTTTAACTACCTCTCTTATCTTTTTTGCCTTTTTCTCCCCGATACCCTCAGTCCCCATCAGTTCCGTCCTGGAGGCTTTAATCACATTCAAAACATTGCTGAATTTCTCCAGCAGCCTTCTCGCAAGAACCGCCGATACATCTGGCAATGATTCAATAACGTATCTCTGTCTCTCCTCCAATGAAAAGGGCTTCCGTTCACCCCTCAAAGCTATTTCCTTTTCCTCGGGCTCTTGCTCCCTCTTTGCAATTATGTATAATAGACTTGCTGTATCATTTTCATCCTTGGAGGGTATGATCGAAATTCCAAAATCTATTGATAACGAAATCAAGGCACCACGAATGGCATTAGGGTGTATGTCCCTTAGGGAATAAAGATCCGCTCTACCCTCAATTATCATAAGGGGTATTTCAAAATTTCTGGAGAGTTCATTTGCCTGGGATAACAGCCTTTTGTCTATTATTGACTGGAGGAAATCCCCAGTGGTCTTTCTCTCAACCCCGACCCTGTTGCTTAGAATAAAATCCCCAACAGGGAGTTGCCTGATCTCGATACTCGCCTTTTCCCTCAGCACATTAAGAATCTCAGTATTCCTCTCTCTTACATCCACATATATCTTTATCTTTTTCTCTTCCCGGGGTTTATCCTTATTAACGCTGTATTTTATCAAACTTTGCTGGCCAACGTCGCCCTCAAAACTATCGCGCATCTTCCTGACTATTTTGCCCATCTTTCTCTCCTTGTGAATTGCCGCCCAGTAATATGCTTCATCTCTGGTAGCTTTTGCCATTAATACAATAACATTGCCGGTAGCGCTTCTCCCCGTT
>DAOVSE010000024.1 GCA_030633595.1 Candidatus Altarchaeota archaeon | reverse complement strand
GGATGTATTGATAGATGATGTAAACATAGATGACTACGATGCGATAATTGTTCCTGGAGGACCAGGCTCTCCAAGGTATCTCTGGAATAACTCTAAGGTGCATAATTTAGTTAGAAAAGCCTATGAAAGGGACAAGATTGTAGCATCTATCTGCCTCTCTGGCGTTGTTCTGGCAAATTCCGGGATTTTAGAGGGAAAAAATGCCACCGTTTTTCCAACTCCCGAATCGGTTAGAATTCTTGAGGATAAGGGAGCGAATTATCTTCGACAGGGGGTTGTTGTAGATGGTAGAATTATAACGGCCGACGGTCCTCAATCAGCTGAAAGATTTGCGGATGAAATTTTGAGGTTACTGACCAGTAAATGAATCTAATCGAGATATACCAAAGACTTGTAGAGCACTTCGGAAGGCAGGGATGGTGGCCGGCCGAAACAGAATTTGAGGTTATTGTTGGTGCCATACTCACGCAAGCGTCCTCTTGGAAAAATGTAGAGGTGGCTATAAAGAATCTAAAAGCAGAGAATCTTCTAAGCCCTGAGGCACTTCTAAAGGCGAATGAAGAAAAACTGCAAAGAGTCATCAGATCGGTGGGCTATTACAATGCAAAGGCAAGGAAGCTGAAGACCTTCATTGAATTTCTCTACGAGAATTACGACGGGGATCTTGAAAAACTCTTTGACCAGAATATTGAGAAATTGAGATCAGAATTGCTGTCAATATGGGGTATCGGTCAGGAGACTGCGGATTCAATAATCTTATATGCTGCTAATAAGCCGAGTTTCGTAATCGACGCCTATACGGCGAGGATAATGAGCAGATTGGGTCTTGCAAGAGAGGACACAAGCTACTATGACCTGAAGAAATTATTTGAACTCCAACTGCCGGAAGATCTAGAGCTTTACAAGGAATTTCACGCATTACTCGTTGAACTGGGGAAAAATTATTGTAAGACAAAACCCCTCTGTGATAAATGTCCGATAAGGGATACCTGTGAAGAATGGAAAGACTCTTTGAAAAAGAAATAATGGAGAAAGACGCCCCGAACAGGATAAAGTGGGACCCAAAATTGAATCCAGAAAAATTAGTTTGGGCACTATGCTCCTCTTCCTTGCATTTCCTTTCTCATCTCTTTCAGAGTTTTATGCAGATCACTCATAACCTCTTTTACCCCTGTATACACATCAACGCCCTTATATACCTGATCGAACGTAAGAGAGTGACTAAACAGACCAATATCAAGAACAATGATATCCTCAGTAAATTCCAGTTCAGTGACTTTAATCCCGGGATTGCCTATCTGCTTAACCAGTTTATCAACATCATCAGCGTCTTTTTTAAGCCAATCAACAAGGTTTTCAGATATTTCCTTATGGATTCTTTCTATATCGTTTTTATCTCCGTCTAATACGACTTCCACTCTACCATCAGGGAGATTAAATGCCCCTCCCTTCTTAAAACCAGCATGAATCAAAGCCGAAGTAACTTTAAGTCTGAGTCCCACATGTTGCACATTTTTACCCGTAATATAAAAAAGAGCCTTCATACCAGTTAAATTATGTACATTCCCGTATATAAGTTTAGGCACTATGCGTTTATATTGAAAGCCAGGAAAAGACTGTATTAGAACTTTTTTTCAAGAATGGAAAAACTCTTTGAAAAAGAAATAATGGAGAAAGACGCCCTGAACAGGATAAAGTGGGACAAAAAGCTGAATCCAGGAGATTTCTCAATTCATTATCTAGACTTAGGCAAGCTCAAGGAGATAGATTTCTCGGAGATTGAGCTTCAAGGCGACTTTTTCAGGGTTGGAGAAAGTTTAATTCCGATGCACAGGATAAGGAAGATCTCATGGAAGGGGAGGGTTGTGTGGGATAGGAGATCAGTATAGCAATTTTTCTCTAGTACGCCTCCGTAGACGAAAGAAATCGGAACTTTTTTGGTTTTACGAGCAGGCAGGGTAATTTTGCGTGTTTCACGACCTGGTATGCTACTGCACCCATCAGAAATCTTCTGATCCCGAACATTCCGTGTGACCCTATGGTGATCATATCATAGTCACCCTCTTCCGCTTGATCCAAGATTTCCTCCGGGGGAAGTCCGTGCCTGAGTTCCACATCAACATCTAAGCCCTTTTCACTGAGCATTTTTGCGGAATGCTTAAGCAATTTTGCCTCTGGTGTATCCGTCTTAAGGAACCCTTTAAGTGTCTCATCCATCCTTAAGCCTTTGTACATTACGGGAATCTCGGGTATCACATGCAACAGAGTAACCTTGCTATTTGACGCCTTTGCCATATTCCCCCCAAACCGGATAGCCTCCTCGGCATATTTCGACCCACCACAGCACATGAGGATCTTCTCCAGTTTTACCTTTTTTTCTCTGACAATCAATACAGGAATCTTTACGTGTTCTATCACCCTGTATGCAACGTCCCCAAAGAAAAACACCTTAAGCCCCTCCATCCCATGAGAGCCGAGGATAAGCAATTGATAGCCTTCTTTTTCCGTTTCCTTAATGATCTTTAACTCTGGCACACCCTTCATGACCTTGATTTTAATCTCCAACCCAAGGTCCTTCAATATGTTTTTTGCACGTTTTAGTATGTCCTTAGATCGATCATGCCTTGGGTCTTCCACTACGTGCAACAGAGTAACCTTAGCGTTAAGACCTTTTGCGAGTAAACCACCAAATTCAATGGCATTTTCCGATATCTCGGATCCATCGGCACACATCAGGATTTTCATTTTTCCTACAATAATATGTTTGTTGATATTAATTTATATAAAACTAACAAAGCTCCGATCGCCGGTAAAATTGAAAAATACATCCGAATTTTTGGGCCACTATAATACTTGGTCAAAGTAGCCCCTATCTGAGCTCCTATAGCTGCACCAGTATGCATAACCAATGCAATCATGATATCGACATTGCCCTTGAGTGCGTGAGTCAGAGTTCCATAACTTGCGGATATGATTATCTCAAAGAGATCGGTACCTATCGCAACATGAGTTGGGCATCCTATAAAGTAGACCAGAGCAGGCATTCTTATGAAACCACCACCCACCCCCAACGTTCCCGCAAGCAGGCCGGTAAGAAATCCAACCAATAATATGGCCCAAAGTGATATTGACCCTATACCGGATTCTTGCAGACGTATCATTGGCGGTATATTTATAGATTGAATCTTTCTCGTAAAGGACTTAAAGGCCAAAGCATCCTTCGCCGTAAGTTTTTCCACTTTTACGGCCCTTAACGCCCTTCGACTTTCCCACGCCACGAATAGGGATACCCCCATCAGTATGACTATGTATGTTACACCAATTACCAGATCTGCAAGTTCATTAGTCTTTAGAAATTCAACTATCTGTGCCCCCAGTTCTACACCGGGTATAGTCGCAAGTACCATGAGAGCCCCCAATTTGATATCAACGTGTCCCAGGCTTCGATGTTTTTTTGCGGCAACTACGGACTTACCAACCATATGTGTCAGATCCGTGCCAACTACATAGTTAATCGGAACACCGAGAACGTACATCACCGGGGCGGCTAAAAAACCACCCCCAACACCAAAGAATGCACCCAAAACCCCCACTGCAAAGCCAAGCAATGCTAAAAGACCCATGTTTACTTCCACTCCAGATATTGGAAAATACATTTTATCTAAAACCAATTCTATCCATGATGAAGGATGTTACGTTCTCGAGAATTACGCCCTGGATGAGTATAAGCGCTAATGCGAGTATACTGTAGATAATTAGATTACTTTCAGACAGAGCGCTCAGAGTTCCGCTAAAGGAGCTCAGAATAAATAAGAGATAGATCGTAACAATAGCAGAATAGATCCCCAGATAAATTGCGAACTCCCCTAGCACTGCTTTTAGCCTTTTTCTCATCGTATAGGAAAGTATATTTTCAGCCTTTGGCTGAAAAAGCCCGACAACAAAGTTGTCGGTTGCTTTGCAATCAGACACGTATCTGAACATCACGAATCAGAGATTCGTGTGGTTTTGAAATCATTCGATTTCAAAATCTTCGATTCAGCCACATCGTAAGACCCCATCAACCCGTTTTGATGGCCAACCTTTCTGAAGGTTGTTTCTCATACTAAGCTATTAGAAATCCAGCCTTATATTGGGAATTATTCCTTTCTCTTCCTTCTCCCCGCGATCTCAGATGGCAGTCCCCATAGCCTTATGAAGCCCTCAGCCAGTTTATGATCGAATTTATCCCCTTTATCATAGGTTGCAAGTCCCAGATCATAGAGAGAATTCGGTGAACTTCTACCTATAACTCTTGCATTTCCCTTGTAGAGCTCCATGACAACCTTCCCAGTAACCCCCTCCTGGGTTTTATCGATAAATGCGTCCAGATCATCTTTCAATGGCTCGTACCACTGTCCGAAATACACAAGTTGGGCCCATTTCCTGTCAATATTCTCCTTAAAGAGGTTTTCTTCCCGGGTAAGTATCAATCTCTCCAGTTCCCTATGAGCCTCCAAGAGGATGATCGCTGCTGGACATTCATAGATCTCCCTGGATTTTATACCCACCAACCTGTCCTCGATCATATCGATCCTGCCGATTCCATGCCTTCCTCCGATCTCGTTCAGCCCCTGGATTAATTCCACCCCACCAATTTTCCCCTTGTTCAAACCCACAGGGATTCCTTTATTGAATTCTATCTCAATTTTATCCGGTTTATCCGGTGCCTTTTCGGGAGCATTCGTCCATCCAAATACCTCTTCTTCCGGCTTTTTCATCGGGTCCTCTAAAGGCCCGGCCTCTATACTTCTACCCCATAAATTCTCGTCAATGCTATACTGAGATTTGGATCCAATTGGGATTCCATGCTGTTCTGCATATCTAATTGCTCTATCCCTAGTTAGATCCCATTCGCGGGCTGGGGCGATTATCCTGAGTTTAGAATTCAATGCCCTTACCGCCAATTCAAACCTTACCTGATCATTGCCCTTTCCGGTAGATCCATGGGCAACCGCATCCGCTTTTTCCCTCCCTGCAATTTCAACCAGCCATTTCCCTATCAAGGGACGGGAAAGAGCGGTTGAAATAGGATATTTCCCCTCATAGAGTGCATTAGCCTTTATAGCCGGATTTAGATAGTTATCTACAAATTCCTCTCGAGCATCAATGCTGTAGGTTTTGATCGCACCGAGCTTCTTCGCCTTTTCCTCAATGCCCTTCAGGTCGACCTGTTGCCCGAGTTCAAGAGTAAGGGTTATAACATCTGTGTTATAGTTTTCCTGCAACCATTTAATGCATATAGATGTATCCAATCCCCCGGAATATGCAAGTACTGTTTTCATAGTACTATATTTATTGGTAAATTCTACATTTATAATGAAAGGAATGAAGTGGACAAAAAAACACATTATCTCGATTAACGATTTCTCGAAGGATGAGATAGATTTTGTCCTCGAAAAATCGGGTATACTGGAGAGAAAATTAAATTCCAGTAGGACCTCTTCCCTGATGAAGGGCAAGATTCTTGCAAACCTGTTCTTCGAACCATCCACACGAACGAGGATGTCCTTCGAGGCTTCGATGAAGCGCCTTGGCGGTATAACAATTGGCTTCGATTATCCCGGAATAAGCTCTGAGGTTAAGGGTGAGACAATAGCCGATACGGTCAGAATTGTTTCCGGTTACGCAGATGTTATTGTGATAAGGCACCCGGTTGAGGGCTCAGCAAGACTCGCCTCCGAGTACAGTAACGTCCCTATAATAAATGGTGGTGACGGTGCAAATCAACACCCCACTCAGACTCTCTTAGATCTGTATACGATCAAAAAGGAATTCAAGAAGATAGATGGCTTAGACATCTGCATAGTGGGCGACCTAAAATATGGTAGAACCGTTCATTCATTAACCAGTGCTCTGGAAAACTATGATGTGAGCATAAGGTTCATATCCCCCCAGGAGTTGCGCGCTCCACGACAGATAGTGAAGAGTTTATCCGACAGGGGAATCGAGGTTAAAGAAACAACGAAACTGAATCTAAAGAACTCGGATGTCATCTATGTAACGAGAATTCAAAAGGAGAGATTCCCCGATCCACAGGAATATGAGAGGATCAAGGGCGCCTTTATTCTGAATCTGAATTCCCTTGAAGGAATAAGGGATAACGCCATAATCATGCACCCCCTGCCGAGGGTTTCAGAGATCAGCACAGACATTGATGCAACAAAACATGCTAGATACTTTGAGCAAGCAAAGAACGGAATTCCAGTGAGAATGACTTTACTCTGTTTAGTTTGTAATATAAAATTCTGGTGACCTAAATGGCAGAAAAGGAAGACAAGGTTCTTAAGATTAAGACGATAAAAAATGGCATAGTAATAGACCATATAACGCAAGGGAAGGCCCCGGACGTTCTTAAGATTCTTGGCATCGATGAGAACTTCAGGGATGCTCTAACCCTTGCAATGAATGTTCCAAGCAAGGATCTAAGTAGAAAGGACATCGTTAAGGTAGAAAACAGGGATATTGACACAAATGAGATAAATAAGATAGCAATTATCGCACCTGATGCGACCATAAACATAATAAAGAATTATAAGGTTGTGAGGAAGGAGAAGGTTAGTCTGCCGGAAAGAATCATAGGGATCATCAAATGCCCGAATCCAAAATGCATTACAAATAAGGAGAGAGAACCTATAGCATCTGTCTTCATAGTAAAGCAGATTAATCCACTAATACTTAGCTGTAAATACTGTGAGAGAGAGATTACCTCTGAAATTCTGACTTATCTTAGGTCTTCCCAACCATCCTCTCTGTAAGTTTCCTAGCCGATTCTATATCTGATTTTCTCTTCTTTATGTCCTTTTCCCTTTCATCTATTCCTCTCTTGAATCTCTCCATCATCCCCTTTACCGCTCTGGGAGATGTCCCGCCCAGGCTTTTGTTCCTTTCAATCGCCTTCTTTGGGTCCAATATGTCCCTGAGTTCCTTTGGTGGTATGTCTATGTTATGTCTCTTTAGTATATCTCTGGTATACTCGATATCCCTAAAATTCCTTTTCTCTTTGACCAATTCCTTTACAACCTTGCCAGTTATCTCATGGGATTTCCGGAAAGGTATCTCCTTTTCAGATACGAGAAAGTTTGCGAGCTCCGTTGCTGTTGAAAAGTTTTCGCTCACAAGTTCAGCCATCCTGTTCTCGTTAAATCTTGCCTTGTTAATTGCCCCATTTAGGATTAAAAGTGATGAATTTACCCTTTCGAGGGAATTCCAGAGCAGAGTTCTGTCTTCCTGAAGGTCTCTATTGTAACCCAGAGGCAATGCCTTTAATGTAACCAAGATCTGGATTAAAGATCCATAAACTAAGCCAGTTATACCTCTTACTAATTCAGCAACGTCGGGGTTCTTCTTCTGCGGCATTATAGAGCTCCCTGCTGAAAATTCATCCGATAACTCGATGAGACCGAATTCCTTTGTACTGAATAATATTAGTTCTTCACTAAGCCTGGATAGATTCGACATCAGAATTGACAGAGCGGATAAAACCTCGATAATAAAATCCCTGGAGCTAACCACGTCCAGTGAGTGTTCCTCAATGCCATCAAAGCCAAGCAGCTTTGTAGTTAATTCCCTGTCAATTGGAAACGAGGTTCCGGAAAGTGCGCACGCCCCCATAGGATTCTTATTAACCTGAACATATGCATTTTTCAATCTTGTAAGATCTCGGGTTAGCATACTCACATAGGCGGTGGCCCAGAATCCCAAGCTAATGGGCTGTGCGTGTTGTGTATGCGTATAGCCGGGCATTATCTTCTCTGTGGATTTTTCCGCGAGCTTTAAAAAAGTTCTCTGTAATTTTATTATGGATTCCTCTATCTCAAGAATCTTCTCTCTCAGATGTAACCTGGTATCTGTCAAAACCTGATCATTTCTGGATCTTGCAGTGTGCATCTTCCCCCCGAGCTCTTCACCTGCATACTTCATTACATAATTCTCGACATTCATATGAACGTCTTCTAATTCCGGATCCAGCTCGAATTTCCCTTTAATAGAATCACTTTTCGCTCGTTCCAGAGCACCCAGTATTTTTCTTGCATCTGCCCCCTCTACTATCCCCTGTTCCGCCAGCATTATCACGTGGGCCTCACCCCCCCAGATATCCTCTAAGATCATCCCCTTATCGATCTCAATAGAAGAAGTAAATCCCTTCATCTCTTCGGCCAGATCACCCTTAAATCTACCCCTCAATTTACCGGACTTCAATTTAAACCTCCTAACTATTACTATTTACAATGAAGATTACAAAAATAAATACTTACAACTGGATTAGCAGAAACCTAGTGAAGGAGTGACAAGAGCGTTTAAGAATACTGCCTGCCCTCATAAACTGCGCATCAAAAACGCAATTTACTGCAGGCAACCTTTTAGCCCTTGACTCGGCCGCCACTCCTTCAGGTATATTATGGAAATTCAGGCGTATAAATGCTTTTCGCTATTTTTTTAGATAAATCCATAATTTATACATGGTGAAAATCGATACAGTAGATATAGAGAAACCTCCTGAGGTGAATCTGATTCTGGGGCAGACCCACTTTATTAAGAGTGTGGAGGACATCTACGAAGCTCTGGTTACCGCAGTACCCGGAATAAAGTTCGGGCTGGCATTCTGCGAGGCGTCCGGTGATTGCCTGATCCGCTCTGACGGCACAGACCCGGAGCTGGTAAAGCTGGCTGAGAAAAATGCGGAGAAGCTTGGTGCGGGTCACTCGTTCATAATCTTTCTACAGGATTCCTATCCTCTAAACGTTTTAAATCAGGTTAAGGCAGTTCCCGAGGTCTGTAATATCTTCGCTGCGACCGCCAATCCCCTGAAGGTTATTGTTGCGGAAAAAGAACATGGCAGAGGAATCTTGGGCGTTATAGACGGCGAGAAACCAAGGGGGATAGAAACTAAAAAGCACAAGAAGGAAAGAAAGGAATTTCTGAGGAAAATCGGGTATAAGAGGTAGCTTCAGTTTCCGAACCTGTCTCTTTATTTTAGTAGCATTCTTTAATATTTTAAGGAGTGAAAATAAGGGGTTTATCCGTCTTCATGGCGGTTTTATTTGTTGGGGCAGTCTTTGTATTGGGTGTGAAATTGCTGAAGCCAGCATCCATCCATGTTTTTGTCGAAGGCAGTGAATCAGCCGTTAGCGTAATCCCTGGGTTCTTCACGTTCACGGATGTTTTCTTGATTACAATGTCCTCCGTTATACTTGGCGCCAGCTTAATTTATCTCCTATTGTATGATCCAATACAAGAGACTTCCATGAAAAAATCCGATGCCGAGTTAAAATATTCTATGAAGACCCTGAAGGACGATGAGCGCGTCATCTATGAGTTGATTCTGGAAGGGAAAGGAATCGTCTTCCAGTCAGAGATTGTGGCAAAAACAGGTTTCCCGAAGGCCAAGGTTTCACGTTGCCTAGACGCCCTGGAAAATCGGGACTTGGTGGAGCGCCACAGGAAGGGGATGGGTAACATCGTTTTATTGAAATGAGGAAAGTTTGAAACCGGTTTCATACCGCGTCTTTTATGGTGTTTCATCCAAGGATTTATTGATGTAGAAATGGAAACAAAAAATAGAATAATATTGTTGGCTGTTCTCGCAGCCTTTGGTGTTGGGTTGATTGTTGGATACATTCTAGTTACTGGGGACGCAGTCCCTGGAGAGGATGCATCGATTTTTGTCTCTACAAGTAATGTCTCCTCAACCGAAGACGACAATCAATTTATGAATCTACAGTTTCAGCAGCAGGGCAGGATTGTAGGTGAAGTTAACATCCCAGTGAACCAGCAGACGCAGTCCAAGCCTGTTGAGGAATCCTTTTTTGAATTGGACCTTCCAATAAGCCTTGGAGGGGATTCTTACACTAAAGGCGACGTGTTGTTTTGTCGAGATGGGGCAAGTCTTGTTGTCTTAGACTCCGGGAATGCATTATCTCTTGACTTTGGTTTAAGGGTGTGTGATCCGGGGTCGTACAGAAAGGTTGGTGTTGTCGGAGATGAAATCAAAGAGATTCTATCAGATGATGGTCTCTCCCCGTGGGAGAAGCAGTCAGCAGTCTGGTACGTGCAAGGTCTTGATTCAATATCCTTGAATGTTACCTGGCAGAATAACGTCGGCGGGGGCTTTAAGGAAGCGTTTGAAAGGATCAAAGACCGACCCTCTAACGTCCAGTCTCTTCAGGATGCCGACATTAAGATGGAATTCGAAAGCGAGGGTTACTCTAGGGTTAAATTGGAGATATTGGAAAATAAAAGGACTCAGTCATTGCTTGTTGAGAGGGGGTTTACCTTGGAGAACAAGAACAAAGGCAACCAGAATCTGGCTTTCAGTGAAGCAATACTGGTTTATCTGCCGGAGGGTGAATCAAAGACATTCTTTATCCGAAGCTATTGTATCAACGCCGGCAGGGGTGTTCCTTCCAGCAGTGACAAGCTTGTTATGGGTGGGAACGTCCCAGAGAACGTCCAAGAGGTTATCGACCAAAACTACGTAACTGGTCAGGTGGCTTCAGGTGCCGGTCAGAGCAGTGTCTGGGAGCAGACTGGCTAATTTTCCTTTTTTGGCTATAAAAAGGTAGGTTCAGGAGTCAGTATGGACTATTGCGGATATAAATAGTTATCGGAAATTGCGGGGCTTTTGCAAAACTTTATTAACTTGGTACAATTAAATTATGACTATGGAAAAGAAAATTAATAATTGGTTGATCTGTTTATTGATATTGATCATCTTCTTTTCAGGATGTATCTCAAATGAGAATATTCAAGAGAATGAATTAATTCCTGTTTCAGGTGAAGAAATTGTCCTTCTTGGAAAAATAGATTCTATGCGTGACAGCATAGGAGAACTGCATGTATCACCAGAATTTGCAGATTTTAGTAATTTTGATGATGATTATATAGAATCTCATACACCACAAAAATCAATTATTTATGCGGATAGAAACCCAAATAAACGCAGATCGTTACTTGTAACTAAATTTGAAAAAAACAACTGGTACGAACTTGAGATTAAAAATAAAATCTTGAGAGTAGTAATAACAAATCCATTGGATGCCGAATTAAATAATTTAATTATACAAAGTCGTGATTTTGATGAAAGAAAAATTGATAAAATTTTACCGGGAGAGTCAAAAGAATTAACTTGGGGACTTGACTGCAAAAAAATTCAACCTTCTGTTTACTTGGAAATAAAATCAAAATACTTATCAGATAAGCTGATTTCAATAAATGATAGTTCACTAACAGACAAATCCAATAACATTTTTGTTTACACAGACGAAACACTTTGGCCAACTTCACTGGAGTGTCCAGTTCCTGCTGAAGTCAGTATTGTTAAAGATGATATCTCCAAAAAACCAGTGATGGTGGGGAACGATTTTAATGCCTATGTAATCATTAAGAATTATGGTGATCTTATTGCAAAGGATGTTCGCTGTGAGCTACGTCTGCCACCAGAATTGACAACCGCTGACAACTTAGTAAAACATATTGACATACTTCCCCGCTTTGAAAAAACGATAGATTGGATAATTACAGCGAAAGAAGGCGGTACTCATGCCTTTGAAGTTGTTGCATCTTTCGGTAACGACACCTCGAAGGCAGTAATATTTGTACCTGTTGCCATAGACGATCATGATATCGAACTGGTGATTGATAAATCTCTTCTTGGAGATGATAATATACTCCATATTAATGATTCACCAAGAAATTTCGAGACACATGAGATAAATATGACAATTAAAAATTTTGGTGATGTGGAAGATGAAGTTGTTTTTCAATATTTAGTTGCACAAGATAAACAATATATAAACTTTATAATTTATGATGGAGACGCAAGAATAATATCTCAACCAGTTATAGTTCCGCCAAATGGAAACAAAACGGTTACTTTAAAAATTAATAAGTATACACAGGGTTCAATACCAGATAGCACAGAAATCCAAATACATGCTACCTCAAAACTTGATCCAACTGCATCAGATAAAGTAACATTCGAAGTAAAACGTATGAAATAAATCCCATAAAACCCAGCCCCGCAACTCTTCGCCCCCATCGTGGCTCGGTCTCGGCTTTCGCCGAGACTCCGATAACATTCCTTAGAACCCTCCTCAATTGAGAGAAGTTAGATTGACTCATCACTCATGCAGGACTCGGCATCTCATACCTTTTTTATCAGTTGCTCAAATCTTTAGACCGGATTTCTTAGATTTAATTCCGATACAATAAAGATATACCCCAGTCCTTGCGGATACACCTCCAATTTGGGATGATATACGCAATATTGCGGATATAAGGGGTTATATTCAATTGAGTTTAAGTTCTCTTTCTTTTAGAAAAAGAAACGAAAGGGGGGAGTTCTGTGCTTCGCACTATTGATTCGCTCCGCTAGAACTGATTGCAACTACTAATAGTCCGCTCAGACTATTTGGCTTTTTTACGCTTCTTTTTTGAAAACTTCTTAAATGTGTATACTCCTCCTGCAAGGATGATTGCGCCAATCAGGACCTTGACTGCAGGGATCGTAAAGAATCCTTCTCTTCCTACCTCGTCCCAATCCTGTTCGGTTATTCTATTCCATTCGGAAGCGTTCAGCTCTTCAATCTCGCCAAGGATATCATTCTCTACCAGTATCTGTTCACCTGTCTTGACTGAAGCGATAGTCTCACCTGTTATCTCAACCACGCCTTCTTTTACCATCAACCTCGTCTCATTCGTGGTGGTATTGTACTCAAGATAGAATTCCGTTCCTCTGATGCCAAGAACAACCCCCGGTGTCTTCACATAGAAATTCGGTTTCTTGCCGCTGACCCTGCGTTTTATGGTCGCAACAATGCTGCCCATGGCTTTGACTATCCGTATGCTGTCATCGTAGTCTTCGTATCTGGTACCCTCCACCTCGAACAATGAATTGGGACGGACATAGATTACATTCTCGGTTCCGTCGGTGTTTGTCAGGATCAGCTTCATCATGGAATTCGGTCCGGTCCGGAACCGATCACCAGGAAAGAGAGGGGTCTGGGTGCTGACACGATAATACTTTCCGTTCCTGTACAGGTCGATATGTTTTTTATCCGTGACAGCTTTTACAAAGCCGACCGTTCCTTTACGGCCCGTATTTTCTTCTGACGTGAACCAATAGGTGATCATATCCTTTATTGAGTTCTCTACCGTGCAATAATCCCAATACCCCCTGAATGGGTCTTCTATACTGCCGGGTTTTGGTGTGTCTGTATCCTCGGGAAATGGTTGCGGTTCAGAGGATTCCATAACGTCGAGGGGCGGTTCAGTAACATCTAAAGGCGGTTCAGAAACGTCAGTCTTCTCCCCTTCACAAGCACAGGTATCATATCCTTGTCCGGGAATATAATACGCCCATTCTCCTTTCTCATAGCCGTCTGCAGTGCAGGACTTCGCGCATTGTCCATCCTTGCAGGGGATCAGGCTTACACCCAACTCGTCATTGCAGTCCCTCCAGCAGGTGGAGACGTCATTACCTGCTTCAAAATCCGACTGGCAGGTCTTGATACAGCTCTCATAGCTTGTGATCGGCCCACCTATGCAAGCCATATACCCTTCCTTAGGGCACCATCTGGAGTCGTATAGTGCGCACTTGTTGCAGTCGCAGAAGACATCGAGCGCGCAGCCTGAATACTCATAGGTCCTGCAATAGTCATACTTCTTCTGATTGCACTCCTTCTCGCACTCCTCAGCACAGGCTACCGCATCTTCAGCGCAATCGGCGTAGACAAAAGGAATGAATACTACTGCAAGAAACAAACATATTAGTATAGCATCTTTCTTGTTTTTTCCCAAAATAGCACCCCCAACATATAACTTAGTATGCCAGATATATAAAATTTTCTCCAAATCGTATATCTATCAATTTAATAATTAGTTCATAGAAGGTTATATAAGCCTTTTTACATGGATGCTATTAGAATTCTCTTTTATCATAAAAACTTATTTTCTTAATTTATACTTGTTCTTAATCTAATACTAGATAGAATCGAACTCCCCCAGTGCTACGCACATATTATCCATTCAAATTTTCCCACACCAAGTATAGCTCCATACTTATTTTTCCTTTTTGAAGATAGTTGATGATCTCCTCTCTTAAGTATTTCATCGAGGAAGTCAATGGTTTTATTCTCTCTATCCAGTTCTCCTCGTATGTGTCTTGTGAATCTCGGGGGTTTACCTTTGAAGTATCGCTCTTGTGGGAAATGTATATCTTTTTTCATTATATATATTCTTTTTAACCTTTATTAATCTTTTTATCGCCTACTGGATACTAATATATTGGAAGCTTTAAATAAATTTAGATATACTTAGAGTTCTTATAAAAAATCGTCACTCACGCCGGATTCGGCATCTCATACCCTTTCTTATCATTTGCCCAAATTTCTAGACCGGATTTTTTAGAATCTAACTCCCATACTATAGAGATATACATCCACAGCCCTTGTGAATATACATCCAATTTGGAATGATATATGCAATATTGAGGATATTGGGGAGTAGGTGGCATGTCTAAAGGGTATGGTAAAATGATAAGGAATATAATAGAGAGACGGATAATTGTGTATGAGTTGGTCGGATTTGGACTTGTAATGTTTACATTGTGGGCAGATGAAATATTTGATATCCCACATAACTTATTTGGTGCTGAGGCAACGCCGATAAACTGGGTTGAAAGTGTTTTTGAAACCGCCCTTGTTTTTGTTTTATGTATCTTCATTGTCCTTTTGTCACTGCGGTTTTTGAGGCGGATTAAATACTTGGAAGGTTTTTTACCCGTCTGCTCATTTTGCAAGAGAATTCGGGTTGGCACAGATTGGATCCCCATTGAGAAGTATATAGAGGACCATTCTGAAGCAGAATTTTCCCATGGTTTGTGTCCTGAATGTGTTAAAAAACATTATGGGGATTTCCTATACAAGGATCAATAATACGTTGCGTAGCATTCCTTAGAACTCTCCTCAATTGAGAGAAGTTAGATTGACTCATCATTCACGCCGGACTCGGCATCCTATACCTTTTTTTATCACTCGCCCAATATTAGACCGGATTTTTTAGAATTAATTCCAATACAATAAAGATATACCCCCAGTTCTTGCGGATATAAGGAGTTAGATGCAATAAATCTGTAGTCCACAAAGACTTATTTTTTCTTCTTTTTTGACCAAAGATTTTTAGTCATACATACAATCCAATTCCAATGTAGAATTAAGTGTATTATCGCAAGTATGATTAATATAATTCCTGACCAATTATGAATATCGACCCAAATGTGTTTTATTATTCCTAAAAATTCTTGATATCCTCCTTTTTGAACTCCGCTAGGTAAAAAGAAGAACATAATTAAACCTGTAATTGCAACAACAAAAAAAGATACAGCCATAAGTACGTCGATAATATAATTAATTTTTGATTTTTCCATAACTATCACCAACATGATTTTACTTCGTAGTTATATAAATGTTTTTTCCTGAATAAGGTGGAAATGGGTGTTTAGTGCTATAATTTTTACACAGATATAAAACGCGACGGCGACGGAAATATGCTAATTATGGATCTGTTGGGAAAATACATGAAACACTTAATAATCTCAGATCAGTTTTATGAGATCCCTGGTTGTCCAGATATTGATCTTATCCTGTTTTAGAAAGTGCTTGTCATTGCTCCAGATTCCGTCATTAGGGATACTAAGGGCTAAAGCTATGAAGGGGACATCGTCTGGATCAATTTCACCGATGATTTTTTCCGCCTCAAGATATTTTTGCTTATATCTGTCAAATTCTATGACCTGAACTCGCTCTAGGAGATCATTGATCAGTAAAAGAACGTGCCTCTTGGGGAGGGAGCTCTTTCTAGTTATCAGAGGTATGTATCTGTTTATTTCATCGAGGGTAAAGTCGGGTGTGTAAAAGAAAAACTTCGGGCTGAGTAGAATCCTTCTGGAAGAAGAATCCCTGATCAGTGCGGAGATGATTTCGTTCGTATCTACAACGAGGATCATTTTAGAAGGGCCATGTGTCTCTCCGCTATTGAGCGCTTGATCTTCTTAGATATCTCTATTGCATCTTTATCGGTCAATTTACTCTCGCTTGTTAATTTATCCATAAGTTCCAGTTTTTCTACATATTCTGTCATCGCATGTCTTGCAACCTCGCTCCATCTGATCTCTGGGTGTTTCTTTATCTTCTCGTGAAGTTTGTTCGGGATAGATAGGGTTATATTTGCCATATGTGTAATATGTGATTTCACATATAAATATAATATAGTTGTGATTACGGGAATGTTCTGGTTATGGGTCTGGTGGGGATACAGAAGACATCGGGAATTGCCTGCACAGAAATCTGGGTTCATTTACATCTCAGGAAACGCTCGGAATAGCTTTCTTGTACTTTTGTTCAGCTTCGATCCTCATCAGTATGTATCACTTTGATCAGAAGGCCTTTGGGCATAACATCAAACACGGCGAGATCCTTACCTGGGCGTATCTCCTTCTTTTTCACAATACTCGCTGGAATTCTGATCGCTACCGAATTGCCCGCAGTGAAGAACTTCCTTGCAGGGCTTTTTCCAGTTAAGACCTCATACCTCAGCATTTCCCCAGCAGTGAATAACTCCTCCCCGCACTCCTGACATCTCAGGCACTTCAGTTCCACACCTTCCATTTTAACCTTTGCCTGTTTCAGTCTGGCACCGCATCGATAGCAGGTGGTTGGTTTCATCTTCTTTTCTTTCCCAGGTGGATCAGTATTATGCATTCTTCATACTCCGCATAACTCAATATCCATTCAAATTTTCCCACGCCAAGGACAGCTTCGTACTTATTTTTCCTTTTTGAAGATAGTTGATGATTTCCTCTCTTAAGTATTTCATCGAGGAAGTCAATGGTTTTATTCTCTCTATCCAGTTCCCATCGTATATGTCTTGTGAATCTCAGGGGTTTACCTTTGAAGTATCGCTCTTGGGGGGAATGTATATCTTTTTTCATTATATATATTCTTTTTAACCTTTATAAATCTTTTTATTGCCTACTAGATACTAATATATTAGAAGCTTTAAATAAATTTAGATATACTTAGAGTTCTTATAAAAAATCATCACTCACGCCGGACTCGGCATCTTATACCCTTTCTTATCACTCGCCT
>DAOVSE010000048.1 GCA_030633595.1 Candidatus Altarchaeota archaeon | reverse complement strand
TTCTACATATAAACATCTAGGCGGAGCAAGTGGAACTGTGGTGAATAGTTCTAAACATGCAATCAGCCATATAACCTTCTGTGGAAAAATACCAACAGTCCCAGAATTCAGTTCGATAGCAATAGCACTGGCAATACTATTGACAACACCAGCGTTTGCGTACTTATTGGTGAAAAGGCGCGAGTGAGGGGAAAAGCACAGATCTGAACACGCTGAAGGACGTCTTGTTTTCTTTTCTTTTTCTTAATTTCATTAATACTGGATTTTATCCTGATTTCTTCGGAATTTGTAAGCAGATTAGCAATAAAATACGACAATCGTTTAATCAATATGGAAAAAACAGTATTTATATTTAAAGAATAAAATACAATATTACATGTTGTGTAACCAAAGATGTTGTGCAATTGAGGATAAAAAATACTTAAAAAAGGGGTGATTGGTTAAGATGAAAAAGATAATTATGTCTCTGGCCTTGGTCTTTTTGTTGGCAGGACTTGTTTCTTCGTCGTGTGAAGGTACCTTCTGGACTACAGATGAGACCGGGAGTGATGTGCAGAAGACCTCCTATGCGACTGGCGAGTTCGTCTACATATACGGGAATGGATTTCCTTCCACACATATTTATCACTCATATGAGATCATGCGTGGAGCCTCACCAAGCGGTCCAGTAGTAGAGTCAGGCACCGTCGAAACCACCCCGGGAGGGGATATAACACCAGATCCAACTAAGATATGGGAAATTCCAACAGATTATCCGTATACAGGTCCGCATAAAGTCTATCTCTACACTGATGGATGTACAAAACACAAGGTCTTCCAGATATCTGTTGGTGAAACTCCGTCAGTTCCCGAGTCGGCACTTATGGTAGGATTGATTTCCTTATTAGTTCCTTCCATGATCTACCTGTTTAGGAAAAAAATATAGAGTTGTTGTGTACTATTGACAACACCTGCATTTGCATATCTGTTGGTGAGGAGAAGAGGATAATCTTTTTCTTAATTTTTTCTTATACTCTTAATACTGGATTTTGTTTCAATTTTTTCGGATTATAAGTAAATTAGCCATGAAATACGACGATTGTTTAATCAATACGGAAAAAGTGGAACTGCTATTTAAAGAATGGAATATAATAGTATAAGCTGTGCAACTGAGGATAAAAGAGCGCTGAGGAAAGCGCTATCACACCGTTGGCGAGCATTATTCTGGAGAGGAAAAAATGTCCAATGAAACGGAAGCAGAAGCATCCATAAAAAAAGTATATCAGTTGTTACAAGGGTGTAAGAACCTGGAGATAGACGATAGACTTGCTCAGGGACTTGATACCGGTACGTATCAACAAGAGGATTTGGCAACGATTTTAGAGATATATAAAATTATAAAAAAAAGAGCGGAGTTGAAGAAAAGATCTGAATTGCCTGAGGGTGAGCAGGTATTAACTGAGAGCAAGGAAGAATTCTCAAATTTTTGCAGATCCCTAATCAAGGATTTTAAAGGCGCAATGCGTCTTTATGGCAAACTAGATGGCAAACTATATACTGCCGGGTTATTACTGGAAAAGGGAAATGTACTAGCTGCATCGTTTGAGGACGTATATACTGAGGAAATTATGTTTAGAGAAGAGGCAATATCCCAGATAAAGAACAGATTTTCTGGTACTAAAGGGGACTTGGAGGTATATGCATTTAATGATGGGGATATGGAAAAAGCAGGGGAAGGGAACAAAGAAGCTTTGTTGACATCTTCCATACCTCTCCTATCCCTTGGAATGAAGGTCAGATCGAAGGTAAAAACATGGGCAAAGGAAACTGTCATTGAATCTGTTGGGAGGGGTGAAAGACCAAAGATCAAGGAGTTGAAAACAGAGGGGGGTTTTAATCTAGTAGATTTTGCGCACAAATTCCCAAAAATTTTTTCATCAAAAACGGGACAATTAAAAAAAGAAAAGATTATAGAGAAAAAAGAAGGAATAAGCGTCGAAAGAAGTGATCAGGTAGTAGTGGGCTTAGATGGAATAATGAACGATAATGCTTCTTCAGGTAAATCTATAAATTCCTACATTGGAGACCTAAGTAAAGTACAGGAGTCTATTCGATTGGTTAGTGATCTAACAAGGGAAAGACTCAATGAACTAAAAAGAAAGAGACACGTGGAGAGTATTGCTCTTAAGAAAAAAATAGCTAAGATAAAAGGGAAAGGACATGAGGAAAGCATCAAGGAAAAAAACAAGATACAAACCCCTATAGATAAGTTATATTATCTGGTACAAAAGCATGATAGGGTGAAGATAGACGATAAACTTGGTAAAATACTTGGTGTTGAGAGGTACAAACTAGAGGGCTGGGCAGTTATCCTGGAGAAATATGATCTTGCGGAGTTACATTACCCTACCCTAGGAGCCCCAGAGATCAGAAAAGCCACAAAAAGTGTAGATAACGCTTTAGCGGATTATTAGCACCTGATATTCAGTTATTATCTTCTCGTCCGCACAAACCATATAAGTAATGACAGGATTATGACTGAGAGAGACGTGATTAACGAGTGCAGGAGGTCTATCGGAAATGTTTCTACCCCCAACCACTGATTTAGGATCAATACGAGCAGTGGAACTACGGAGATGCTGAAGGCGAAGGATAGAGTTATGCGCTCTATTGCATCTATCTCCTTCCTGGGGAATATTGCCAGGGTTATCGCAAAGCCCGGGATGAATAAAAAGAGTACAGAGCCCAGGATTACCTGAATAAGTTCCAGTATGGTCATTTTTATTGATATGTTGCAATATAATTTAGAGGATTATTATATATTAAGGTTCTAATATTAAATATTGTTCATTTTATTTTATTATATATTGTTCAGTAGTTCAAAATGGTTGGGGATTTTAGGTGGTTGGTAGCACTATTGCTCTTTTTTTCGCTTTCTGTAACGGTAAGTGGTCAGTTATCAAATGAATCTTTTGATTTAAGAAAGGATTTTGGTGTGATATGGACATTCCCCTGTGAAGATAGAATTACTGCGGCCCCTGAAATCTTTGATCTGAATGAGGATAATATCAGTGAGATTATATTCGGTTCTTGGGATGGCAGGCTTTATGTTATTGATGCCCTGGGGTGGGAGAAATGGAATTTCCAGACCAATGGGATTATTTCCTCAACACCTCTGGTATTTGATCTGAATGAGGATAATATCAGTGAGATTATATTCGGTTCTTGGGATGGTAAACTGTATGTTCTAGGTTCTAATGGAACCGGGCTATGGAACTTTTCCACCGGGGGAAGGATCTCATCCTCCCCGGTTGTTGGGAATTTCAATCAAAACAAGAAGATTGGGATTGTATTCACCTCATGGGACAATAACCTTTATCTGCTGGATCCCACCGGAGAGAAGATGTGGGCGTATGGTACTCTTGACCGCATTGAATCAACACCCGTGCTGGCAGATATTGATTCAGACAACGAGCTGGAGATCATATTCGGATCCAATGATAATAAGGTGTATATAGTAAACTACCCTGTTCTGTCTATCTGGACATATATGACGGGTGGGGATGTAACTGGTTCCGTTGCTTTGAGGGGAAAGGACATACTTGTGGGTTCCGGTGACGGCAAACTCTACTGCCTGAGTTATGAGAAATCAAAGGGCAGGGACACCGGAATCAGTTATGAATACTACAGGGTTTATGTAAGGTGGAATTATTCCACGGGGGGTGGAATAGTTTCTTCTCCTGTGGTTGCGGATCTGAATGGGGATGGTAATCAGGAGATTATTTTTGGTTCATTGGATAGAAACCTGTATATACTGAATTCTAATGGCAAGTTAATAAAGAAATACACCCTCGATGGAGCAATAAGGTCGAAACCAGAGGTCTATGATATCAATCTAGACGGCAGAACGGAGATAATTGCAACCTCGATGGGCGGAACCATATACATCTTAAATTCCTCCCTGTTCAGGATCTGGAGTTACGAGATGAATAAATCAATACAGGCATCTTCCAAGGTAGTGGATCTGAATCTGGATGGAATTCCGGAGCTACTGATCGGGACAAACGATAACAATATGTATCTGTTTGGTTTCACCATAGACAGTGACGGAGACGGTTATATAGACTATGTAGAGAATGTAATCGGGACAAATGTGACCAATAACGACACCGACGGCGATGGTTTGGTTGATTCCTTGGATCCGCATCCCCTATTGCCTGAGAACATGTTCGTGGATACCGATGGAGATGGACTCAGTGACTACGATGAAACGCTGACGGGAACGAACTTAACAAATGTCGACACAGACGGCGATGGATTGACTGATAAATTTGATCCCAATCCATTAATTCCAGAGGTCTTGATTAAAGATTCAGACAACGATGGAATACTGGATTATGACGAAATTCAGATAGGAACCGATCCATTCAACAACGATACGGATGGGGATGGGTTTATTGACCCCTTAGATAAGCATCCGTTGCAGCACGAGGGTTTGTTTGTCGATTCCGACAGAGATGGGCTCAGTGACTATAATGAAACCCTGATAGGGACAGATCCCAGGAATAACGATACGGACGGTGATAGATTGATCGATTCCATTGATCCCCACCCCCTTTTCCCCGAGAGCACGTTTGTCGATTCTGACAACGATGGATTTAGCGATTACACTGAGAGTTTAATAAAAACCAACCCGTTCAATAACGACACAGACGGTGATGGCCTAATCGATTCCATTGATCCATTTCCTCTGGAACCTGAAGAGGGAGGGGGAACCTCACTCACCTATCTTCTGGTCATAATCCTCTTATTTAGCATCATCTTTGCGACCCTTCTGATAAAAAGGTTAACTGAAAAACACCATGAATTAGAGACACCTGAGGGGGTTGAAGCGTGGTGGGACAGAATAAGTGAGAAAAAAGACAGGCTAATGAAAGAGCATCACGAGCTTGCAAAGATAGAAAAATATCTGGATGAACGGCTTGATGCAATGGGGGGAAAAAGGAAGAGTCATTAAACGAGCATAAAAAAGCAAATGAAAGGGACAGTGATGTGGCAGATGTACTAGATGAGGTAATTGTAGAGAGAAGTTAAGGATATCCGCGACCTTTCACAGCTTTCATTGCCCTGTAGATCAAGATCAAAAGAGCTATCAAGCCAAAATAAAGGAACAAAGTCAGGCCATAAGGTGATATGAAATTTGGATTCATAACAACATAAGGCAGTTTATACAGGGAATCATCAAGGGGATAGAATAAAGGGATTCCCATACCAATAGTCATATCAGCCAGGAGATCACCATAAAACATCACAGCAAGCACCACAGAATATAACTGAATTCTTTTCCACCCCATAGCCAAAGCAGCAAAAAACAGGAGGATTGGAGGCGCCAAGATAAAGATATGATGGAAAACCAATACGCTCCAAATATGATCCAAATCAATGAGAACCGTCATAACTGCAAGACCAACCAATACCCGGAAATCATATCTCATACCCATACCCTTCACGAGCACATACCCACCGACCAGAGCAAAGATAAAGTGATACAGACTGTCCATTTTTTAGCCTCTACCAACACACCTTCCTTCCCTGCACTCTAAATCCTCTAAACAGTGCTCTTCAACCCTTGTCTCATTAAATGTTTCACAGTATGAATTCACAGTGTCTGGATTCACACAGGAGTAGGTTACATAATCCCTTAAGACATAGTTTACATAACAGTAAGGCTCGCTAACAAAATCCTTGCCGCAGTCACTGTCCCTGTGGCATATGGGCCTGCAGGGCAGACAGGGACCGCCGCAGTCTATCCCTCTTTCACCCTGGTTTTTTATTCCGTCATCACAGGTGGGAACAGTGCAGATACCTTTATAGCAGAAACCAGTTAAGCAATCGGAATCCTCTAGGCACTTTCTACCGTCCTCGCAGGGGGGGCACGGCCCACCACAATCAACGTCAGTCTCCCTCTGATTCTGGATTCTATCAGAGCAATTAAACAGGGGATTCGTTATGAAATAAACCCCTCCAGTGGCAGTCCCGAAAACAGCATAGTTTCCATTAGATGTCATGTCAAGGTCAAGTATGCTGCTGCATGCATCATACTGCCAGAGAAGATTGCCACCTCTGTCCAATAAATATACCCTTCCGCTCCTAGAACCAGCCAATATAAACTCCCCTTCCTTGGAAATAGCTAAACCGTATATATTCCAGTCTACCCTGTAATTCCAGAGAAGCCTCTTCTTCTTGTTAAATAGATAGATGTAATTACCCTCTTCAATTCTCCTGCCGCCAGCACCAACAACAATATAACCTGCATTATCTGAGACAGCGACACTATATACATCGCCATCTACGGAATATCCCCATTTCAGGGAATCGTTCTCAAAGAGCTGGATATTGGAGATATTATAGATCTCTCCATAGCCATCCACCCTGTAAACACAACCAGGGGTAAATTCGATTCTACGAATATCCCACGGAATCCAGTAGCTCCACCTGGCTTCCGTTCTGTTGAGTCTGAAGAAAACCTCGCTACCCCTTGAAATATTACAGATAAAGGCCATCTTTGCGGCCTTATCCAGAAATCCTGACGCACGGTTAATACCCTTCATATTAAACAGGTAGACATCGGACATAGGATACGGGCTTATGAATTTTTCATCCGCTGTAAATCTGATATCAGTAATGACATCCCGTGTTTTTGCCTCTCCCACTAATTCGCTATCGTTATCGAATATATACAGATTTCCCCGGTAACTATTCGAACCTGCTGCAATATACCTGCTGTCCTCCCTTATTACAACAGAGCTGATGAAGCCATCTACCTGCTCTATCCAAGAGACATGGGTTCTGTTTTCATATAAAGAATCGCATTCTGGGCAGGGACCTCCGCAGTCAATATCTATCTCTCCTTGATTTCTGATTCCGTCAGAACAGGATGGACAGGGCTTACATGGACCGCCGCAGTCTATTCCTGTTTCACCCTGATTTCTTATTCCATCACCACAGGTAGGAACTTTACAGGCTCCATTGTAACAGAATCCGGTTAAACAGTCAGAATCTATACTGCAGTTCATCTCATTTTCACAGGGGGCACAGGAACCCCCGCAGTCTATATCCGTTTCATCCGGGTCCAGAATCTCATTGAAGCAGTGGCACGGTCTGCACTGGCCCCCGCAGTCTATATCATTTTCCCCCTGGTTCTTTATTCCATCAGAGCAGGTGGGCTTTTTGCAGGTTCTTTTAAAGCAGAAACCGTTGAGGCAGTCAAGATTGCTGTCACATCTTTTTCCATCATCACAGGGGACACAGGAACCCCCGCAGTCTATATCCGTTTCATCCGGGTCCAGAATGCCGTTCTTGCAAGTCAGGTTCTTCATGGTTTCATTAACAGTGACCCTGCCTCTCAGGAAGTAATGGATATCGTAGGTCTTATCCTTTGCTCTTAAAATCAATCTGACCTTGGCAGGAAGTGCTAAATCATCGGGCACCTCTATGATTTTTTCTCTTTCCAGTTTCATTATCTGTATCTCACCGCCCTTTCCGAGCCAGAATTCGTCAACCTCTGCTAACCTATTCCTCAGGAATATATCCAACTCATATTTAGTGGGCTCATGTTCCCAGCAATCCACGACATATCTGAATTTAGTGGAGTTACCATCCAGATAATTGGAATAGGACCCATCTACAAAGTAGAGCGCAGTAAATGGTTCCTTACCCCTCATTGTGAGTCCAACCCAGATCAACGTAATGAAGATTCCCAATACCAATGCAATAACAATCGCGTTATCAATACTACTCTTCCCTGAGCCTTTTCTGTAGTTCCAGTAGATCAATAGTGTCAGGACAATAATCAAAAGGGCAGCAATCGGAAACCAATAGTTAACCTCCCTTTCCCTAAAACCGATCTTTGCGGACAGAGGAATGTAACCCGTCTTTTTTGTCTCTATCTCAATATCTTCTTTATCCCCAAGTTCAACATACAGATCCCCATTTTCATCAGTATGTAATAATTCACCTTTGTTATTGTAGGTTACCTGTGTATCCGCGTTGTCCAGGGGATTTTCGTGCTCATCTCTCAATTTTATTATAATCCTGCTCTCGTCAATATCTGTGTCGATCTCAATCTCATACAGATCTATCTCCACAATTCCCTCCTTAACTATCTCTGTAGTATCCTTGCTTTTAACTCCAATCAAGAGGGGAATCTCACCCACTATCTGAGTTCCTGGAACCTCTAACTCCAGAAATATCCGCTTTCTTTCATTTCTCTTTAAATCAAATTTTTCAGGTGGATCTAAACCCCAACCATCAGGTAGATTTTTAACAGCTGCTGAGACATCAACTTCATCAAAATGCCCGGGATTAGTTGCATTTATAAAAAGCCTTCCAGTACCCCCGGGTCTGGTCCTCAACTTTTCTGTTTTAAAATCAATCCGATGATACAGTCCCCTGTCAAATATTAGGAATTTTTCAGAATCAGAAATGGTATTCTTCTTGTTGTCTGTTGCTTCGCAATAAATCTCGTATTCTCCTGTGGGAATCTTCCCCGTAACCTGAAGACTCTCATTATTTGTCCAGATATTATCTAATTCATACCCGTCACCGTGAGTTCCGTCATCGTAGAGCAAAAATTCCGTACCCCTTATTCTACAACTTACTTTCTTGGTTCCATAAACCTGATTGCTCTTTGCATGAACTGCAATGAATTTATCCCTATCATAAACTCGGTCATAGCTCTCGATAGTCTGGATCTCTAAGCTGTTACTCTCCATAGACCTTACCGTAACTAGCGGGATAATAAATCTTTCATACTCTAATCTAGCATCCAAAATTCCCCCTTTTCTGAACAGGTATCTAACCCTTCCAGTGACATTACCATTCAGCAGGTACAGTGCATATTCAAAAGAATCATAATTGCTGTGATCTCTGAGCGAGATACTGCCAAAATTTCCCCTTCCCAGAATCCAGAACACATACCTTCCTGTTCCATTATCTGTATCCCTTGCTGCCATATAAAAAGTTTTGTTATCATCAATCCCCTCTTCGTGTATCTGAAATTTATACCTGCCTGTGTGATTAAAATACGGCCTTAGCCTGTTGTGAATCTCAAGTCTTACGTCTTTTTCCCATTTATCTAGTTTCTCCAAACCTTCTTCAACCTCGAAAAAGGCATTTTCCGAAAAAAAGGAATATACCCTTTCTACACTATAGGTGGTGGAATTAGCACTGCAATTTATTCTCAGTCTCAATGGACCCTCGTCAAGCACAGAGCAGTCCCAATTCTTTGCGTAAGCTGTAAAGGGATCTCTTTTATCCTTTGACCTCACTTGGTACTCATAATCCAACCCCGGTGGAACTACAATACCGGATCCATACTCCTTATTTTCATACCTGTTTACACCGAGATGATAACTATTGCTGGAGATCTCCCATACAGCCTTTTTATTCTCTATTCTGATACCGCCTCTGGTAAAAGATAAATCCAGATCGGTTTTAAAGTATTCCCTTACAGAAATATCTGGGTCATCCGAGAGATACAGGTAATATACCTTCACTGTGTTTTTACCTACATTTCCCAGAAATAACAGCTCGTTTCCATCGATCTGATATGGGATATCATTACCCCCAACCTCATTCTTCTCATCCGGAAGCTCTTGAGGGTCAACGAGCCTGATAGAGGAAAAATTTAAACCGTTCAGTTTCAGTATAACAGGTTCATTCACCCTCTCTAAGCCGACTGTCTCATTCAGAACTATAGGAATTCTCCAGTTCCACTGGTAGCTATCCGTAGTATCCGAATCATACCAGAGCCTTGCCTCTACGGATACAGTACCTAATAATAGGAATAAAATAACGAGCTTAACTAGTCGATTCATTTTCTAGGGAATATAAATAACGAATGCAAAGAAAAAGAAAGAAGAGAACAAAAAGAATAAAATAAAAATAAAGAAAGAAAAAGAAAAAGATCAGATTACATCATGCCGGGGGGCATTCCGCCCATTCCGCCTTCGGGCATTCCCGGGGGCATTCCTCCGCCTTTCTTCGTTGAGGCGATCACGTCGTCAATCCTCAGGATCATCTCTGTAGCTTCCGAAGCGGATTTCACTGCCTGCGTTTTGATTTTAAGAGGCTCGATTACGCCTTTTTTCCACATATCTCCTACCCTGCCTTCTAGAACCAAAACTCCAGTATTGATGTCACCTTTTTCGTGTTTTGCACGCAATTCAACCAAAATGTCGATAGCATCCAATCCTGCACTCTCTGCAAGTGTCCTTGGAATGAGCTCTACTGCCTCTGCGAAAGCACCTATTGCAAGCTGCTCTCTACCTCCTACTGTATCGGCATACTCTCTCAGTCTTCTTGCGAGTTCTATCTCTGGGGCTCCTCCTCCGGGTACTATCATTCCGACCTCCACTGATGCAGCAATCCCACCCAACGCATCGTTAACAGCTCTCTCAACCTCTTCAACTACGTGCTCTGTTCCACCTCTGATCAAC
>DAOVSE010000018.1 GCA_030633595.1 Candidatus Altarchaeota archaeon | reverse complement strand
TGGATGGCAGGGATAAAATTGCAGATACATTAAACGAGAAAGGAATCGGAACCGGGATCTATTATCCGATACCAATTCATAAACAGAAATTCTACAAGGGATTGGGTTACAATGATAGTTTGCCGGTTTCAGAGAAATTAGCTAATGAGGTAATCTCGTTACCGATACATCCATCTGTAACCAGCGAGAATTTGGAATATATTTCATCTGTATTGAGTGGGTTGTAAAATGAAAAAACTTAAAGCTGCAGTCATTGGCGTTGGAGCGATGGGGAAAAACCACGCGAGGGTTTACTCAGAACTGGATAATACTGACTTGGTTGCTGTTGCAGACGTTAATGAAGAAACTGCGAAAAATGTTGCAGAATACCTCAGGTGTAATTCGTATAAAGACTATAAGAAGATGCTAAAGGAGGAGGACATAGATATAGTTTCCATTGCCGTTCCGACAAAATATCATAAGGAGGTAGCTCTGAATTGCATTGAACTGGGAATTCCTACTCTGGTCGAAAAGCCGATAGCCGATAACGAAGAGAATGCCATAGAGATAATTCAAAGGGCAGAGGAAGATAATACCAAGCTAATGGTTGGTCATATAGAAAGGTTTAATCCAGCGGTTGTTGAATTAAAGAAGAGATTGGATAAAAACGAGCTGGGAAAGATCTTTGAGATAAAGGCGATACGTGTTGGTCCATTCCCTAATAGAATACGGGACGTGGGTGTTGTTATAGATCTAGCGGTACATGATATTGACATTATGAGATATCTCGCAAATTCAGAGGTAAAGAGACTCTATGCTGAAACAGAGCGTAAAATCCATACAAAGCATGAGGATCTTCTCTCAGGCTTGTTGAAATTTCAGAATGATGCGATCGGTGTTTTATCAGTGAACTGGCTAACCCCTGAGAAGATAAGGGAGATATCAATTATCGGAGAAAGGGGTATGTTCGTGGTAAAATATCTACCACAGGAACTCTATTTTTATGAGAATATTGAGGCAAGCAGTGAGGGATATAGCTATTCGGACATACTCATGGGGGTAGCGGAGGGGAATATAACAAATATCCGAATCCAGAAAAAGGAGCCACTGAAGGCAGAAATTGAATCGTGGGTTGATTGTGTAAAGAGGGATAAAAAACCATTAGTTAGTGGTGAAGATGGATTAATGGCCTTGGAACTGGCCCAAAAATTGATCGAATCGACTGTAAAGGAAAGGGTGATCTTGCTTTGAGAATATGCGTCATTGGTCTAGGGAAGATCGGTTTGCCTCTAGCTGCCCAATATGCAGGTAAGGGCTTTCAGGTTATTGGATGTGATGTAAATCGGGAGATAGTGGACTCCGTAACTAAAGGGGTATCCCACATCAAAGGGGAACCTGAGTTAGATGAGAAGGTCAAGAGTTCTGTGAAAAATGGGTTACTTTCTGCAACGACAGATACTGTGAAAGCGGTGGGGGAATCTGATGTTATAGTCGTAATAGTCCCTCTGGTGGTCGATAAAAGAGGAAATATGGACTACAGTATAATAGAATCTGTCACTAACTTGGTTTCTAAGGGTCTTCAAAATGGCTCTCTGGTGATCTATGAGACAAGTCTTCCAGTGGGGGATACCAGAGATAGGATGGTTCCAATCCTTGAAAAATCGGGACTTAAGGCGGGAAGGGATTTTTATGTCGTTTTCAGTCCAGAGAGGATCTCTTCAGGAGTTATGTTTCAATATCTTAGAGAAATTCCAAAGATAGTCGGCGGAATAGATGCGGAATCAACCAGGAGGGGGGTAGAATTCTATGAAAGGGTCTTGGATTCTAGAATTATAGCTGTTACCAGTTCAGAGGCGGCCGAGGCAGTTAAGCTTTTTGGAATGATCTATAGGGATGTGAACATAGCATTAGCCAGTGAGTTTGCGAAATTCTGTCAGGCCAAGGGTTTAGATGTTCTTGAAATAATTAAGGCATCGAATACAAATCCTCACTCCCACATACTAAACCCGGGGGTTGGTGTCGGCGGTCACTGCGCTCCAGTTTATCCATATTTCCTGATAAAGAATGCCTCTGATCTCAATGTTGATTTAATTCTGGCGAAAAATGCAAGGAAAATAAATGATGGGCTGCCGGAATATACTGTAAATCTCCTTGTAAAAGAGCTAAATGATCTCAATGGCAAAAATGTTCTGGTATTGGGTCTTGCATATCGGGGTAATGTTAAAGAGACATTCTTAAGCCCCTCTATCTCCGTAATAGAGCATCTTAAGGATAAGGGGGCAAATGTTTATGTTCATGACCCACTGTTCCCCAGAGAGGAGATCGAGGGCTTTGGTGCTAAATTTGCAGATCTCCAAGACCTTGATCCCCTGGATGCCGCAATCCTAGTAACAGCTCACAAGGAATATGAAGACCTGGATCTTAAGGATCTTAGGGAAAGGGGTGTTACGGTTATTGTGGATGGAAGAAATTTTCTGGATAAGGAAATGGTTGAAAAACACGGGATTATCTATAGAGGTATCGGGAGGTATTAATATAAATAAAAGAGGATGAACATCTCGGTAATCGGAACGGGATATGTTGAGTTAATAACCGCAGCGGGACTATCTGAAAAAGGTCACAACGTTACATGCGTTGACATACAAAAACAAAGGGTAGAACTTATAAATTCAGGAAAAACCCCACTCTTTGAAGAGGGACTGGAGGAGATATTAAAAAAGAATATCGGGAGGAACCTGAAAGCAACCACCGATCTGGAGAATTCCATCTTTGCTACTGATGTAACATTCATCTGCGTGCAAACGCCCGCAGATTTTGATGGGACTATGGATCTCAGCCACATAAAAAATGCAGCAATTGATATAGGAAAAATTCTAAGAAAGAAGGGTTCATATCATGTCGTGGTTGTAAAGAGCACGGTTCCTCCAAGTACTACAGAGGAGATATTAGCTCCTTTACTCGAGAAAAATTCGGGAAAGATTTCGGGATCGTAATGTCCCCTGAATTTCTGAGTGAGGGGATGGCGATAAAAGACTTTTTGAACCCGGACAGGATAATTATTGGCACCTATGACAAGAAAGCGGAATCCATCATGACGGAAATATATAATGACTTTAACTGTCCCGTTTTTAAAACAAATCCAGGAACGGCTGAGATGATTAAGTATGCATCCAACATTTTTCTTGCAACCAAGATCTCTTACCAATGTACGGCGATGGCACAACGAAGAGGGACTACATCCATATAACAGATATAGTTGATGGCATTATCTCCTCTCTGGAGAAGAGATTCAAATTTGAGATATTCAATCTGGGCAACTCTAAATCTGTTGAATTAAAATACCTAATCTCATTAATAGAGAAAAACCTCGGTAAAAGAGCAGACATAAAACATCTTCCTGAACAGCTAGGGGATGTTCCTGTAACCTTTGCGGATATCTCTAAATCCAAGAACATGCTTGATTATGATCCAAGGGTTGGTATAGAAGAGGGGGTTGGAGGGTTCATATCCTGGTACAGGCAACAACAATAATGTTGTGTTTTACGATTGAAAAAGGAAAAAATTAAAAATCATTGAGAATACAGATTCATACCCTGTAGGTACCCAAAATCTTCTTTATCAGATTTGTTGTTGAGAAATCTTCAAAGAGAGGTACTAAATGCAGTCTACCACCATTTTTTCTTATAATATCTGCTTCAATACAGTTCTCGCCATATTCTTCACCGTTTGCATGGACATCCGGTTTTATTATTGACAGCAATTCTCTTGGATCCTTTTCCGAGAAAATAGTTATATAATCAACACAACCCAATGCCGCTAAGGTCTCTGCCCTGTATTGCTCTGGGATTATCGGTCTGTTCCTGTTTTTATATTTTTTTATAGAGAAATCACTATTAAGGCCAACAATCAAGATATCGCCCTGTTTTTTGGCTTCTTGTAAGAATTTTATGTGACCAATATGTAGCAGATCGAATGAACCATTGCATGTGACTATGGTTTCCCCACCCTTCCGTAATCTAGATACTACCTCTTCAATTTCCCCTATCGTTCTAATTTTTTTATTCATCTCTCAAGTCTTTTTTAATTTCATCCACTGTTACGGTAGAGGTGCCGAGTTTTCCTACGGTAATACCGGCAGCATGATTTGCCAGAATGGCCGCCTCTTTAAGTTTTGCCCCCGTCGTCATTGCCAACGCTAGGGTTCCTACAACCGTATCTCCAGCACCGCTCACATCATAGACCTCTTTTGCTCTGGTAGGTATGTGGGTTATCTTATCACCCTTCTCGAATAGAGACATGCCTTTTTCACCTCTGGTGATCAAGATGGTCGTATTCATTATCCCCTGAAGCCTCTTTCCGATCTCAACCAAATCTTCTTCACCTTTTTCCTCTATCCCCACCATTTCACTAGCTTCTTTGTGATTTGGAGTAATTAACGTAACATCTTGATAATACTCCATGTGTTTTGGTTTTGGGTCCACTATGAGTATTTTATTGTGTTGTTTACAGGATCTAAGAATAGATCGTACCAGGGTTTTGGTAATAGTGCCCTTAGCATAATCAGAAATTATTACTGCATCAATGTCATTTATCATTTCCCTGACATAGTTGATTATCTGTTTTTCCATGTCATCTTCAATACAGCGTGTATCCTCATAATCTATTCTCAATAATTGCTGGTTTTTTCCTATGATCCGAACCTTTTGAATTGTTGGTTTTTTGGGATCAACAACAATGCCTTTAGTATTTATGCTCCTCTTTTCAAGTTCAGAATTCAATATACTACCTGCTTCATCTTGTCCGATCACTCCGGTTATGAAAGTATTGCCATCTAATGCAACAATATTGTTAGCCACATTTGCCGCACCACCCGGAACATAATTTTCCTTTATTACATCTATGATCTGAACCGGCGCCTCCGGAGATATCCTAGAAACCTCTCCAAGGACATATTTATCCAACATGATGTCACCAATTATGAGAATTTTTTTGTCTTTGAAATCGTCTAGTATCTTGGACAATCTATCTCTTTGCATATTCATTTTTTCCCTTCAGTTACACCCTTCCAGTCATCTAGAAATCTCTTTATCCCTGTATCCGTCAGTGGGTGTTTGAGCATCTGATCTAGGACCTTGAAAGGTATGGTGGCAACGTCTGCTCCCGTTTTTGCGGCTTCTATCACATGCATTGGGTGTCTTATACTGGCTACAATGACATTCGTATCGATTTCATATTGTCTGTATATCTGCACCATATCTCTAACTACTTGCATTCCTTCGTGACCGATGTCATCCAGTCTTCCAATAAAGGGACTAGCATATGTGGCCCCCGCCTTAGCAGCCAATAGGGCCTGATTTGCAGAAAAAACCAAAGTCATATTTGTTTTTATCCCATCTTTAAATAAGACCTTGACTGCCTTCAGGCCCTCTTTACTCATTGGAATCTTTACCACGATATTATCCGATAATTCTGATAACTTTCTGGCCTCTTTTATCATATCCTCTGATTCGAGACTAATTACTTCGGCACTGATTGGTCCATCTACAATGTTTATTATTTCCAGAATTAATTCCTTAAAATCTCTTTTCTCCCTGGCAACTAAAGAAGGATTGGTTGTTACTCCGTCAATAACCCCCCAGCTGTTAGCCTCTCTAATTTCTTCAATGTTTGCGGTATCGATAAATATTTTCATCCTTTTACCCCCCATCTTTTTTATTAAAGAGATCTTCTGCTACTTTTGCAATATGACCGGCATTTAAGCCGTATTCTTTTAAAAGTTCTTCATATCTACCTGACTGTCCAAACCTATCTTTAACCCCCACCCTCCTCATTGGTACTGGCATTTCCTCCGTCAAGATTTCAGCTACAGCACTACCTAAACCACCGTTAATGCTATGTTCTTCAACAGTGACAATAGCACCGGTCTCCCGAGCGGCCCTGAGAATAATTTCTTTATCAATGGGTTTGATGGTGTGCATATTAATTACGCGAGCAGTGATCTCTCTTTTCTTTAGGAGATCAGCTGCTTGTAGCGCATTTGCCACCATACTGCCTGTGGCAATAATACCCAGATCCTCACCCTCCGTTAGTGTAACTGCCTTATATATGCTAAAATTATAGTTATGATCAAAGATAACGGGCGTTTTGACACGGTTTAATCTGATATAAACCGGTCCATAGTATTCAACAACAGCATTAATTGCCTTTTTCGCTTCTATGGCATCGGCGGGAACTATTACCGTCATATTCGGAATAACTCGCATAAGGGCGATATCCTCTAAACTTTGATGTGAAGCGCCATCAGGACTGTTTGTTAAACCAGCATGGCTGGCAACTATTTTGACGTTCAGTCTATCATGAGCAATCACGGATCTTATCTGCTCCCATGCTCTTCCAGTGGCAAATATGGCGTAGGTACTCGCAAAAGGGATCTTTCCCCCAGCTGCCAATCCTGCAGCAGTACCTATCAAATTTTGCTCAGCACAACCTACATCAAAGAACCTTTCTGGAAACTTCTCTGCAAACTTACTGGTTTGCGTAGAAACTGCCAGATCAGCATCTAGGACTACTATATCCTCATTGTCCTTACCCAACTCTATTAAAACTTCCCCATAGGCATCTCTGGTAGATTTTAAATCGGTCATTTTATTTATCTAGTTCTATGAGTGCATGCTCCAGCTCCTCTTTGTTCGGTGCTTTACCATGGAACTCTGCTTTCCATTCCATAAAGGAAATGCCCTTGCCCTTGATAATATGGGCGATAATTACTGTGGGTCGCCCCTTGATCTTCTCTGCTCTATCCAGGGCAGAAATTATCTCATCAATATGATGCCCATCTATCTCCATAACCTCCCAACCAAACGCTCTCCATTTATCTGCAAGGGGCTCTAGGGACATGATCTTTTCTGTGGGTCCATCGATCTGTAAACCATTTCTATCTATGATTGCGGTTATATTATCAAGCTTATAGTGTGATGCAGCCATTGCTGCCTCCCATATCTGTCCCTCATCACACTCTCCGTCGCCTATAAGAGCATAAATCCTATAACCCTTATGATTTAGTTTAGCAGCAATAGCCATTCCATTCGCTACTGAAAGACCCTGACCCAATGAACCACTGGATACCTCTATCCCAGGTGTTCTATTCTTATCGGGATGCCCCTGTAACATGCTACCCCCTGTCCGTAGCCTGGTTAATTCCTCTACTGGAAAATAACCCGATTCCGCTAGGACGGCATACAGGGTTGGAGCAGCATGCCCCTTACATAATACGAACCTATCTCGGTCTTCCCAATTGGGATCCTCTGGATTATGCTGCATTTTATAGAAATAAAGAGTCGTGACGACATCCACACATGACAATGATCCTCCGGGATGTCCCGATCCCGCCTTCCCTATCATGGTGATAACGTGCTGCCTGATCCTCGTTGCCATCTCTTCTAAATCCTTAATTGTTTTCTTCTTCATTCAACACCCCGTCTATCTCCTCTCTACTTACTGTAGCTGTGCCGACCTTACCGATCACTATACTTGCAGCATAGTTAGCCAGTTTGGTTGCCTCAACCATATCGGCACCAGAGGTCAATGCCAAGGTAAAGGTACTTGTTACAGTATCACTCACTCCCGTTATATCAAACACCTCCCGAGCAACAGCAGGTATATGTGTTAGATTACCATTTTTTTCAAAAAGAGACATTCCTTCCTTTCCTCGAGTAATGATCACTGCGTCACAATCTATCCTGTTTATTAATCTATGGCCCATATTTCGCAAACTTGTTTCATTGATAATAGTAATGCCCAGTGCCCTGCTAGCATCCTGTTGATTGGAAATGAAAACAGTAATGTTATTGTAGTCCAGAAAATTTTTCATATTAGGATCAACAACGATGACTTTGTCGTCTCCCCTATATGCAAGACTTTCCAACAGTTTATGTGTGATAACACCCTTACCATAATCGGATATGATAATAGCATCGATATCGTCCATAACTCCATTTATGTAATCTAATATCTGATCAGTAATGGAATCATTGATTCCCTTTCTACTTTCTTTATCTATTCGCACTATCTGTTGATTTTGTGAAATAACCCTGGTCTTCAGTGTGGTTGGTCTTTGCTGGTCTATTATCAGACCATGGGTATCGATCCTCTCATCTTTTAGTTCAATAGTCAATTTTCTACCTATGTTATCATCACCAATGACCCCCGCTACAAAGACATTAGCACCCAGAGCGTTTAGATTATTTACCGTATTGGCCGCTCCACCGGGTATAAATGATTCCGAAGTAACATGAACTATTGGTACCGGGGCTTCAGGGGAGATCCTTGATACCCTGCCCCAGATAGATTTGTCTAACATTATATCTCCCAAAACCAAGATCTTTTTTTCCTCAAACTTTGACAATATTCTCCTTAGTTTCATTCTCCCTTACTATTATTTTTACAGCTTCAAATAAATCCGACGCTGTATGGTCTGGTTTAACTGTATATCTTCCATCCTCTCCAGCATAACCGGTCCTAACGAGGATGGTCTTGCAACCGGCATTCATCCCCGTTTTTATGTCGGTGGTTGTATCTCCGATCATATACGATTGTTGTAGGTTCAGACAAAAATCTTTTTCTGCTCTTTTTAACATATCTATCCCAGGTTTTCTACACCCACAGTTTTCATCTGGATGATGAGGACAATAATAGATCCCATCTATTCTTACTCCCTTAGCTACTAGATCATCACACATTTTTTTATGAATGCCAATGAGTTTTTTTTTATCGAAATATCCCCTGGCAATACCGGATTGATTGGTTATTATTATTATTTTATATCCTGTACTGGAAAGCAATTTTAGTGCATCAATGGTTCTTGGAAGAAATTTGAAGTCATTTATGGAGCTGAGATAGTTTACCTCCCTGTTGATTGTGCCATCCCTATCCAAAAAAACCGCCTTATTTTTACTCATTGCAAAATAGTTCCCTTTCAATTAATTCACATAGGATATGTCCTATAGTTATATGTGCCTCTTGTATCCTTGGTGTGTCATTGGATGGAATCTTTAGGGTATAATCTGCCATTTCTCCGAGTTTTCCGCAATCCTCTCCAGCAAAGGCTATCGTTTTTGCGCCCATTGATTCTGCCTTCTTTATCCCTTTTATTACATTCGGTGAATTTCCACTTGTACTTATCCCGATTACTACATCCCTATTTGTGACTATACCCTCAATCTGTCTCTCAAAGATTTTACTAAAATCATAGTCATTACCAATTGCGGTTATAATGGATGTGTTGGTAGTTAATGCAATAGCGGCCAAGGAAGGTCTCTCACATTTGAATCTACTGATTAATTCAGCGGCAATGTGTTGTGCATCGGCTGCACTGCCCCCATTCCCAAATAATACTACTTTGCCCCCTTCGTTATAACATTTGATTATGACTTCGGCAATTTCAATTATTTCTTTAACAAGATTCTCTGCAACCCTCTTTTTTACCTCTGCACTCTCTGTCAGTTTTTCTTTGATGAATTTTTCCATCATTACATACGTGGTTTTTCTAATTCCCACATCAAAATACGGTTATATATATGGATAGTCTGCTAAAAAGAACCAGAAAGAATGGGCAGTGTTTATGATGCTATTACTTTTTTTACCAAACCAAAAACTTCATCCGGGGTTATTGACTTCATGCAGATCGGATCTTTACAAGATGTTGATTTGACATTGAAATTGGTGATACACGGGGAACAAACCATATCTTTATAAAAAACGATCTTTTTATCAGTGTAAGGACAATATAATCTGGGGGTATTTGGTCCATATAAACCGATAACAAATACATTTTGAGCTGTTGCGAGATGTAATGGTCCAGTATCACTGGAAATATATATCTTTGTCCTTTCTATTAAATAGGCGAGTTGGCTTAGATTTATCTGTGGTGCAATAATTATATTATCCCGGACATCTCTCTCTATATTCTTTGCTACGTGCGATATATCGTTCAATTCCGATCTAGATCCCGTGAATATTATCCTTGACCCACCAAACGTTTTCAGTATCTTGTTGCATAAGTCAATGAAATATTCTATTGGCCATTTTCTCACTGGTGCATTCTGTCCAACACCCACATGAATCCCTATCAACAAATCTGTTTTTTTAACATTTTTCTTTTCTAGAAATTCATCAATAATCTCTTTGTCTTCTTTATCAACACTGGATTTAACCAATACAAGCCTTCTATCCTTTTTTATATTCAATAAAGAGAGAAGATCAAAAAATTCCTCAACTACATGTCTCTGTCCTGTATATTCTATCGTTTCATCATACAGGAACTGTCTTTTTTGTCCTCTTGTTTTGAATCCAATCGAAAAACGAGGATTGATCAAGAATGAGACTAATGCCGAGAATCTAGCGAATTGATCAAAATCTATCAATAAATCGTATCCTTCTATTCTCAATTTAATTATTGTTTTCAGTGTTTCAAATGGAAGGGCGATAAGATCTGGCCTTAGGTAGTGTACTGTATCTATGTAATTACTATAGGATTCCAATATCTGTTTGTTTTGACTCAGGGTTAAAAAATGTATTTTTGCATTGGGATACTCCTCTTTTAATCTCTTGAAAGAGGGAGAAATCATGATCAGATTTCCAAATCCAAAAAATTTCATCAACAGGATTTTATTTATTCTCGTTGGTTTTCGATGTTTTTTCTTAAAATAGCTGAACAATTTCACTAAGGGTATCCCAAACCACGTATCTATTATTTTAATCAGGCCCATGTCCATTTTTCTTTAGGATAACTAACATTTCCCCAAAAGATAATTCAATAGGCATCCCTTGTATTCTGTTTGTAAGTATGGGATAGACATACCTAAGGATATTGGATATAATTGGAACCGGATATATCTGCGATTGATTGTATACATAAAATAAATTTGTTGTCTTTTTTGCAGGCATGATTTTTACTATCTTAAACCCCGCATTTTCTGCCAATCTTTGTATATTATTCGAGGAGAAATAAAATAGATGTTCTCGTTTATACTGAAACCAGTACCTTCTCATTAGTTTTGCAGACAAGCTGTTTGTATTCGGTGTTAATATAACAATTATTCCGTTGTCATTTAGAATTCTACCAGCATCCTTCATTAATTCCACGGGGTTTTTTATGTGTTCTATCAGGTCGAACATACAGATTATATCGAAATATCTATCCGAGAAATCAACAGATCTCAGATCCCCGAGAAATACCTTTTTATCACCAATATCTTTTTTTGCTGTTTCTATAGCGTATTTATTTATATCGATTCCATAAGCATCATATCCATAATTCTCTGCCACCTCTAACATATATCCTAATGCACATCCTATATCCAAGAACCGCCCCTTTTTTTTATACTGTTGAATGATGCCCAGAATTTTATTAAAAAATTTTTTTTTGATTTCCTTTGAAGTGGTATCACATTCGTTACGGATCCCCCAGCTTAGATAATAATCTTTGGTATATATGTCCTTAAGATACTCTTCTTTTGGGAATGGATGCAAGAAGATCAAGCCACAATCCGAACATTTGAGAGCTGCCATATTATCCACCCTGATTTTCTTTAGTTTAGGTGAGTTATCTATGGGACACTTTGTTACCTTTTCCATCTTAGTACCTAATTCTGGATATTCTAGCAACCACTAAACCATCTGATTTAAATTCTTTTGCTAATTCAAGGTGTTCTGAAAGTCCTTCACTCCACGGCTGTTGGGGATCCAATTGTGATGGAAATGCAATCAACATGTCGTATGTCTTGTACTTTGGTCCCCTGTGTGCCGGATCAACCCACGTATCCATCCTTCTAAAATTTACACCATGTTTCCGGAAATATTCCTCGTGTTCCTTGGTTGCTGAGGTCATCAATGGATCCGATATGTCAACAACTTCGCCCTTCTCATTGAAATGGTATGCGACAAAGAGCCATTGGAAATCCCAGTAGAGATATGAGACATTATATTTCTCTAATAATTTTAATGCCATTCCAGTATCATTTCCATATAAGATTACAGCGGCATCTGCTTGTCGCTCATTCATATCTACATACATGCTGGAATGTGTTCTCCTCATCGTTACAAGTTTTCTGCCGGTCAATCCGTTAAGTGCAAAAGAACACTCATTATTGGAAATAAAAACAGCATTCTTGTCTGTGTTTTCTTTAACCCAATCCGCCATCTCAAACAACGCCTTTGTGGTTGGTGGAAGTTCTTTACCGACGTTTGCCCACTTACTTTCACTATAGTTATTGACGGTTGTCACAAAACCCATGAATAGGAATATATATGTCAAAACCAAGAGGATATCTTTGTAAGATTGGTTTTTTATTTTAGTATAAATCATGAAGACACATGATACGAATAAGAGATATTTCACAGGGTTCATCATCATTGAAATGAAATAATGGGGTACCATTGACATATTGAGCAGGGGTACTGTTACCAAAAAATGCAATACACTTAATGTGGCAGTGATTGTTAAAATCAGAATGAATCGTGTATTCTCGTCTTTTTTTGTTAGCACATGATATAAACCGCCCATGAAAAACAGGTAGAAAATGAATGAATAGATATTGCCATTAATTAATGCAGAAAAATTAAAGAAGGTATTCATGATGAAATTCAGGGCATATTCGCCGCCGGCTTTCGAGAGCTCCATAAACCCATATTCATGCCATGGATTTGGTGTGTGCCCGTGATACACGAAGATGGGAAAACCCCAATATAATAACGCTATTGGTATTCCAACAAGTAATATCGGGACAAAAAAAGCTACATTCTCTTTGAATGACTTCACAATCTTGTCATTTCTGTCTATTGACAATTTTAATTTTTCTTCATGTGAACTAAATGTTATGTGAAGATGTCTGAGCAATGTATAATAGATAAAAAGAAAGGCAATAATCAATGATGCACTCATAACTGCAATACCGTGACCGATGCCCGTCAAACCATACATTACCCCAGCAATTATCCTAGACCCCAAACTACGGGTTTGTATCGCATATAGAATCCCCCAGAGAAACAGAGGTATCAGAACAAATGCTGATAACATATGTGGATGTGTTTCGGCAATAGGTCGTGATCCCATCCATCCAATACAAAGCATGATTGCAAATTTATCATCAGTAAATAATCTTTTCCCCAAGAGATAGGCTATGATAGAACCGGACATAAAGATCAGCAGTGGAAAGTATATATCCACCGTTAATGGATCTATCGACGTTACTTTCGATATTGTTGCTACAATTAGGTGAGTTATCCAGGGGTAGTGGGCATATTCCCCCAGGAATTGCGGGTTCGTCCAAGGGGGATTCCCATTACAGATATGATTTATAATACCATAGTGAAAATATAGGTCACATCCGTAGAGGCACGCCGGAATCTGTTTAAATTGAGAGAAAACCTGTATGTAATAAATTACCGTGAAGATAGTTATAATCAATAACACATATATAAATCCTCTCTTGATGGTCCATCTACTACCTTGTACATCCTTTAATTGGTAATAATCCTGTTTTTTTATCCTTATCCTTTCTATCTTTCCGTCGCTTTCAAGTTTACTCAGGATTTTTCTTATCTTTTTCTTGTCCTTCTTTTTACCACCAATAGAGAGCAAGATATCATCTATCCTTCTTTTCTCATTCAAGATATCTATGACTTTTTCTTCAGATATCTGCATGACTATCTATGGTTTCAAACGCATAAATATATTGGATCACCACACCACAACTGAATTCAGAATAAATTAACCCAGCACCAGCATCTCACCAAGATAGAGAATCAATAGACTTCCCACACCCGCAAGACCGAAGAGGGCCGTAACCGCAAGGGTCCAGCCATTTATCGGAATCTGAACCCCAAAGGCAAATTTCAACACGAAGAGAAGAAAGAGCCCGATAACGGAATTTATCAGCAATTTCTTTATCACCTTCCAGAACATATAGAGAAAGGCTATCAGCACGATTCCGATTAACAGGTAGATAAACAATGTATCCATCTCAGTTAATACTTAATCGTGGCGACATAAATATTATAAGTTGACCAAAAGCCCGCGTAGGGTAGCATGGATATCCCTGCAGCTGCTCGCCCAGCTGGCACATCAAGATTGCTTCGCAATCTTGTGGCTTTAAAATGCGGGTGGGGCATGCGCTCCTTTCAGTTGCTTAGCCCCACAGAATAAATAGCATTAATGTCATTAACTAAACGAATCTCAAAGAGTCATTAGTCCTCCTGAAGGACGCATCAACGTAGGATAAGATTTAGTTTCCATTGTCATTGCTTCAGGCCCGCGTAGGGTAGCACGGATATCCTGAGAGCTTGCGGAGCTTTCGACCCGAGTTCAAATCTCGGCGCGGGCAAACTGTCACATCTGATTAAAAATGCTTAAAGAGATTGCAAAAAAAGAAGGGATCTCGGAAGAGAAACTCAAGAGAAGAGTTGATAAAGGCTCAGTGGTTATTGTGAAGAATTCTGAGAGAGACATCCCACCCCTTGCGATAGGTGAAGGCACAAGGGTTAAGGTAAATGCCAATATAGGCACCTCCACGGATGTTGTTGATCTCAGGAGGGAGCTTGAGAAGGTGTGGACTGCTGTAAGATCTGGAACAGACACGTTAATGGATCTTTCTGTTGGGGGAAATTTAGATGCCATTCGAAGAGGGATCATAGAGAATACAAAGGTTCCACTTGGCACTGTTCCAATATATCAGGCCTTTATAGAAAAGAAGGTCGATATGACCCCCGATTTCATCCTTGACGTTATCGAAAAGAACTGCAGGGACGGGGTTGATTTTCTCACATTACACTGTGGAATTACCCGGAACATCTTGGACGATCTGGGGGGCAGGATGATACCGATAACAAGCAGGGGTGGCAGTTTTCTTGCAGCTTGGATGATCAAGAACAAAGAAGAGAATCCATTATATGAGAATTTCGACCAGATCCTTGAGATCGTAGGTAAATACGATGCTGTCATAAGCCTCGGTGATGCACTCAGACCGGCAAGCATTCACGATGCGACTGATATCCCGCAGATGCAGGAATTAATAAATCTTGGGAGGCTTACCAAGAGGGCGAGAAAAGCCAAGGTCCCTGTGATAATTGAGGGCCCGGGTCACGTTCCCCTGGATCAGATCGAGGCAAATGTAGTTCTAGAAAAGAAGATATGTGACAATGCCCCATTCTATGTTCTGGGTCCGTTAGTTACAGATATCGCTTTGGGTTATGATCACATCTCAGGGGCTATTGGCGGTGCATTGGCAGCAATGTACGGGGCAGACTTTCTCTGTTATGTCACTCCATCGGAGCATTTAGGCTTGCCCACGGCAGAGGACGTTAAAAAAGGGGTAATTGCATCCAAGATTGCCGCTCATGCAGCAGACATAGTAAGATTGAAAGATACCGGCAGAGATGACAAGATGTCAAGGGCAAGAAAAGATCTGGACTGGGACAAAATGTTCAAATTTTGTATCGATGAAAGCGTAAAAGAGAAGTACTCCAACTTGGTGGATAAAAATGTCTGCACGATGTGTGGCAAGTACTGCGCCCTGAAGATCGTGAAGGAGTATTTGAAGAGGTAAATTTATACCCATCAACGAATAATATTATGTTATGGAATTAAGTTTTATCCTGGAATCGTTTGGTCCCATAGATCCGATATTCACGGTAAAATCATTTGTTGCGTTATTTGTCATCATTGATGCTTTTGGTGTCGTTCCGATTTTTATCTCTCTTCTAGAAGGGTACAGGGAGGAGGATAAACAGGCTATGATAAAAATGGCCGTTAGAGTCGCCACTATAACATTGATTATTTTAACGTTAACTGGGAATCTTATCTTCCAACTCTTGGGCATTGACATGTACTCCTTCAGAATTGCGGGTGGCATAATCTTATTGATAATTTCAATAGAGATGCTGTTTGGCAGAAAAACCCGAACCGGGTCATCGGAGGAGACCGAGATAGAAAAAGAGGACATCGCCATAACCCCGATGGCAATTCCACTACTAACCGGACCGGGAGCGATAACTACCGGGATTGTTTTATTTGACGAGACCGGAACCGTATTGAATGGGATAATTTTGATAATTAATATCCTCCTGGTCTTTTGGATTTCTTATGTTATATTCTCGAAATTGAATCTGGTTTATAAGGTCATGGGGCGTACTGGAACGAGGGTTGTAACTAGGATTATGGGTTTAATGCTTTCCGCGATCTCTGTACAGTTTATAATTTCGGGAATCTCGGAGGCGGTGAAGTCTGGAATTGTGGGTTGAGATTTATTCCCAATCCCCAATAAAGATGACATCCTTTGCTTTAATTTTATTGGCATACTTCTCATCTGCCGTGATGAAGGGACATCCTCTTGATCTACTAACTGCTAGATATACATTATCATAGATTGGTGTGTCCGTCTTTAGTGCAAGCTCCATTGCCCCCCAAAGAATTTCCTTATCCGGGATAACCACATCGAAACCTATTGAAAATAGATCATCTATGATACCACACCTATCTCTCTTTGAAAATACTTCGTTGTATCGTATGGCATTTGAAACCTCACAGAACATCAATTCGGGAACAACTACATTAAGATCCCCCCCAAAGAATTTATCCCTTATCCTCAGTGCAGTATCGGTATATTCCTCATCACAAAACCACTTCACTATTATCGATGCATCTAAAACTAATGTTTTTTTCTCCATTCTAATATATCCTTGGCCATATTTATATCCTTACCCGTGGTTTTTGCCCTGAGTTTATCCATATGTTCGGCTATCCTTTTCCTTCTCAATTCCTTTAACTTCATAGTCATCTCCTCTCTCAGATATTTTGACCAATTGATATCAAATTTTACTATTTCATCCTTCAAATTTTTTGGCACCCTTATGGTTATTGTCTCGGACATTAACATCACTATAATACAATTATGTAATACAAATATATAAACACAATTATGTGATTACAGAATTAAAAGTCGTATCAACCTCAGAATCATTCGGGACTAACTCCCAGCTCTCGTTCTTTTTCTGCAATCTTGTCTTTATAACGGTGTCCGGATTCAGGGAGATTGAATCAATCCCGCACTCAACATAAGGGGGCAAGCCCCCTTATCAACCCCAGGAATTTTCCTTCGGAAAATTCAAAATTCATTCGGGACTAATCCCCAGCTCCTTCTCTTTTTCGGCTATTTTAAGTCTTGTCTTTATAACGGTGTCCGGATTCAGGGAGATTGAATCAATCCCGCACTCAACCAAGAATGTGGCAAATTCATCGTAATCGGAGGGGGCTTGACCGCAGATTCCTATCTTCCTACCTCTTTTCTTGGCAACCTCTATTACCTGTGCGACTAACCTCTTAACGGCATCATTCCTCTCATCGTAGATATGAGCAACCAGTTCAGAATCCCTGTCCAATCCCAAGGCCAACTGCGTTAGATCGTTTGAGCCGATAGAAAAGCCATCGAATACATCCGCAAATTGATCTGCCAGGATAACGTTGGATGGAATCTCACACATAACGTAAACCTCTAATCCATTCTCCCCCTGAACAAGACCAAATTCTTTCATAGTTTCAATTACCCTCTTTCCTTCCTCAACAGTTCTACAAAAGGGAATCATAACCTTTATATTCTTTAAACCGAATTCCTCTCTCGCCTTTAAAATTGCCTTGCACTCGAGACCAAATGCTGGCTTAAATTCCTCGTCATAGTATCTGGATGCACCCCTCCATCCTATCATGGGGTTGCTCTCCTCTGGCTCATACAGGTAACCGCCAAGCAGATTTGCATACTCATTCGTCTTGAAATCTGAGAGCCTCACGATGACATCATTGGGATAAAAGCCGGCCGCAATTTTCCCGACACCACATGCTAACTGATCTATGAAGAATTCAACCTTATTTTCATATGCCTTCGTTTTCTTATCTATTGTTGCTATTACCTTGGCTAATTTTTTATCCCTCTCTGCCTTCTTCTTCAGTTCATCATAATGAATTAAAGCCAGGGGGTGTATCCCGATGTAGGAATTTATTATGAATTCCTCCCTTGCCAAACCGACTCCATCATTTGGGATCTGACCCTCGACAAATGCCTTATCTGGAATTCCGACGTTCATCATTATCTTTGTTCTTGTCTTTGGCAATTTCTTGAGATTGGTCTCTTTAATCTCGAATTTAAGAATTCCATCATAGATCTTACCTATCTCCCCCTCCGAACAGGAAACGGTTATACTCTGTCCAGATTTTAAAATCGTTGTGCCGTTTTCCGTTCCAATGACGCATGGAATTCCCAACTCTCTACTCACTATGGCGGTATGACACGTCCTGCCTCCCCTATTGGTAACTATAGCTGCTGCGATCTTCATTATTGGCTCCCAGTCCGGATCCGTCATATCTGTAACTAAAACCTGATCCTTTTTGAATTTGACTATATCTTTTGCTGATTCAATGATATTCACAACACCCTGCCCGATCATCTCGCCAACTGCCTGACCCGTAACGAGAACCTTGCTCTGTTCTTTGAGCACATAGTTTTTTGCTATAGACACATCCTTAAGTGCGTGGACGGTCTCTGGTCTCGCCTGTACTACGAAGAGATCACCGGTTCCGACATTAACGCCATCGCCGTCCTTTGCCCATTCTACATCCATCGGTTTAAAATAACCGGCCTTTTCACTGTAATGATCCTCTATTATACACGTCCATTCCGCCAACTTCAGAATTTCATCGTCATTTATACAAAAGCTGTTTCTCTCCTCCTGTGAGGTTTCTATGTTCTTTATTCCGTCCCCTGAGTATATCATTCTGATCTTCTTTGACCCAAGTTTCTTCCCAATTATTGGCCTCTTTCCCTGCTTTAATGTTGGCTTGAATACATAGAATTCATCTGGATTTACGGCGCCTTTGACAACATTTTCACCGAGACCATAGGAACCAGTTATAAGAACGGCATCCTTAAAACCGGATTCCGTATCGATGGAAAAGGTAACACCGGCGCTTGCAGAGTCGCTTCGGATCATCTTTTGCACACCAATTGACAGATACACCTGAAAATGGTCGAACCCCTTATCATATCGATATGATATTGCCCTGTCCGTGAACAATGAAGCGAAGCATTTCTTACATGCTTCGATAAGATTGTCTGTTCCTTTGATGTGTAGGTAGGTTTCCTGCTGTCCCGCAAAAGATGCATTCGGCAAATCCTCTGCTGTCGCACTGCTCCTGACAGCAACATCTGGATCCTTTTCGTACCCCAGTTTTGTGCTCATCTCACCATATGCCTTTACGATCGCATCTCTCAACTCTCCGGGAAATTCTATGCTCTGAATGAGCCGTCTGACCTTTTCTCCCCTCTCTTTCAGATTACGGACATCATGGGTATCTAAATCCGAAAGAATCTCCTTTATGTCATCCTCAATGCCAGCCTTTTTTAAGAGGTATTTATAGGTATAAGCAGTTATAGCAAAACCATTTGGGACCTTTACTCCCTTTTCGCTTAACTCACGAATCATCTCCCCCAGGGATGCGTTCTTTCCTCCAACCAGGGGAACATCTTCAATCCCTATCTCATCAAACCATAAAATAAATCTATCGCTTTTATCTACCATAAAAATCACCGAGATACCTATATCTAAATTCGATAATTATAATACTTAATCATAACAAAATAAAATAAAAACCACTCTGGTATTTATGGGGAAATAACGTTTAATTAACATTATATACAAAGAGATGAAAAATGGCAGATATACCACTTGCACCGATTGAGAGGATTATAAGAAGGGCCAGAGGAGATGTTAGGGTAAGTGAAGATGCAACCACGGAATTGAGAGACCTTCTGGAAGAAATGGCGGAGCAAATATCACAAAGGGCCGCTAAACTTGCCAGACATGCGGGAAGAAAGACGGTT
>DAOVSE010000068.1 GCA_030633595.1 Candidatus Altarchaeota archaeon | reverse complement strand
GATGATTATATTATAGATATAAATGGCCAATACTGGGGAACCATCGGTAACGAAACTTTAGATGTAGATGATGATGGAAAACCTGATCCTATTGGCTGTACAATGACATGTACCGCTATGCTTTTGAAATACTATGGAGTAGATACTGACCCTGGAATGCTTAACCCGCCAGAAATCCAAATACATCAAAGAACTCGCATTGAAAGTCGTCAATGGATATGATTTGGAGAAAATCAGAGGGATGAATAATATTGAAGCGATCGAAGAATTGATGAAATTTAAAGGAATTGGTATGTGGAGTGCCGAATTGATTTTGATAACGACATTGGGAAGAATGGATCTATGCGTTCCGGATGACCTCGGAGCCAGAAAGGCAGTTTCGCACTTCTACTTTGACGGAAAACTTCAATCCGGAGATGTCGTTAGAAAATTCACGGAAAGGTGGGGAAAGTTCAAGGGCTGGGTAATTTACTATTTGATATGTGCTTATAACATGGAAAGTAAAGCGTGATCAAATGACAAATAAGCTACAAAAAATAGTCCAAACTCTCTCTAAGAGATATCAGATTAATGAATGGTGGGAAATTTACACTCCGTTTGTCACTTTGGTGAGTATAATCTTATCGCAGCGAACATACTGGAAAAATGTGAAAACTGCTACTGATAGATTTAGCGAGAGATTTAAGAGTGTTGAAGATGTCGCAAATGCAAGTGTAAAAGAAATTGAAGAAGTGATCAAACCTGCGGGATTATATCGCATGAGGGCCCCGAGAATATCGAATATCGCCAACGATTTAGTTGAAAAATATGATGGTAAATTAAATGAAATAACAAATCTCCCCTATAACAAGGCCAAGGAAAAACTAACTTTGATAAAGGGGATTGGACCTAAAACCGCCGATGTGTTCTTGATGGCGGTCAAAGGAGAACAAGTTTTACCTGTCGATGTTCACATTTTCAGAATAATGAAAAGATTGGGAATAACTGACAACAAGGATGATTACGAAAGTTCGAGGGCAAAACTCGAAGCAGAGATACTACCCAACCAGAGAATGAAGACTCATTTGATATTAATAGAATTCGGAAGACTGATTTGCAGAGCACAAAATCCTAAATGTGAAGAATGTCCAATCAAAAGATATTGTGAGGTTAGAAAACATGATTTCGCCGTGCCGAATATATAACCTTTTGTGAGCCCTCGAAAACTCAAAATCCTATCGGATTTTGCCCTTCGGGACGCCTAACACGGATTATGACTCCGCTCCCGTTGGTCGCTCCGCCCTTCGGGGAAATCCCGCCTTGCGAGACTTCTCATAATCCAATACGTTAGGCGACATATTACTCGGCGATTTTGCTGAGGAATTTATTTAGGGATGTGATGTAATTCAATTATGATGAAAAAAGAAACAATTAAACAATTTTTGAAGCCAGATTGGATGAAAGTTTTAGTTTTTATTTCTCTTTCTATCATATTAAGCTATTTTCTTCCAATAATTCCTACATTTATTGTGGTAATGTGTTTCCTTCCAGGTCCATGCCCACCAATGCTTCAATTTAAATCCTTAAGTGAAATTCTCTTTGGATTCAAATATTCCTATACCATGTTCTTAGAAAGTATTTTTTTGTTTATTATTGAGTTACTTGGTATTTACCTTCTTTCCTGTCTGATAACTTTTACTTGGAATAAATTCAGAGGTAGAAAACAATAACCGCAAAATCGCCTGCGTCATACGCTCGCCTAACACAACATCTACGCTGCGAGCTAACGCCCTTGCCCATTCGGAACATTCCTCGCTCCGCTCGGAATGTCGGACATACCCATCCGTTATGCCCAATCACTACTGCTTCGCTGATTCTACGGTATCTAAAAGAAACCGAATAGATTACTCTGTCTTCTTTTCTTCAAGCAATTTAACGTTCTGAGCCTGCTTTCCACGCTCAGTCTGCGCAGAATCAAAGGATACGCGGTCATTATCATGCACGAATACCCCGCTTTCCAGAGAGGTGTTATGCACAAAATAATCCTCTCCATCATCGCCGTTGATAAAACCGTATCCCTTCTTGGTGTTAAACCATTTAACTGTTCCTTCCATTTTTTCTCCTCCACTAAAATAATACTCTCGTATTACTATAGATCTATATTAATAATAAAGGGGGAAGTGCATAAATATAAAGGTGCAGTATAATCCATTGCGATGAACAGAGAAACAATTAAAGAATTTTTGAGGCCTGATTGGAGGAAAGTTGTAATATCTGTAATTCTATTTTTATTTCTTTTCCCCGTATCTATCGTGTGTCCTGGACCAAGTACTAGATTATCAAAAGCTGGAGGTACTTGTACTTTCGAAAATATAATTGGAATTGGATATTACGAGTTTCCCGATCAATGATATTATAACGGCTTTCTCCTAGGTTCAGGGGGTAGTTACATAGTCTTTCTCAGTTTAATTAGTGTATTTTATCTTTTCTCTTGCCTAATAATCTTTGCTTATGACAAGCTTAGAGGTAAAAAATAAACCACAAACCACCCGCTTAATACTATCTCTATAACATATCAAAAGCGTAGCCGGGAAGCTGCCACAGGAATTTTAAGGTAAATCTTGGATTTTTGAATAATCCGGAGAGTGCCTGGGAGGCTATGTCCATGTCGCCCTTTTCCTCAAGAATCCATTTATGCTCCTTAATCAGGGAGAATAGCTTGTCCGTTTTTTTACTAGAAAGCCTGCTAAGGAATCTATTGATCATCAGATGGAGAGAAAGTTCCCTTCCTATCTCGGAACGCCATCTCCTCTCGTAGTCAGGATGGCAGGCATGTTTCGCAGATATTCCCCCCATGATGATTCCACCTCCGGTAGAGGCTTTTACCTGACCGGCTGCATCTCCGACCGTGATAATTTTGCCGTAATCCGTCCTCAGATTTGGATCGTAGATCGGGATTACACCAAAATTCCTGTTCAGAATCTTGGGGTTTTTTATTCTGCCATCCTTCTTCAACTTTTTTAAGAAATTCTCGAGATGTGGCACCGGATTCCTTGAAGCGCAGGAACCTATCCTCACATAATCCCCAACGGGTATGATCCAGGAAAAAAAGTCGGGCGTGTTAAAGTGTAATTCTACAAAGTTATTATCGCACTCCAGATTCATCTCATATTGGGCTCCGATAAGAAATCTCTTCGGTATGTCCAGATTCAATTTTCTATGGAGGTAGTAATCTGTCCCGGTTGCAAGTACGATCCTATCTGCCTTTATATCACCAAGACTCTTTACCCTTTTATTGATAAAATTCACATTGCAATCTATAGCGGTATCCAGAAGGTAATGATCAAATTCTCGCCTGTCTATCACATAGGCCTTTGCCCCTTTACCGTCTATACGGAAGGAATTTCCGGCGGGAGAGACGATAACAGCTCCCTGAATCTCGTTTTTTATTATTGATTTTTTCAGGGGGACGCCTAACCTTCCTAAACCAGATTTACTGATCAATCCTGCGCACTGAATTGGTTGTGTTTTATGCTCCTCATGAAGGGTAATGTCATGATTCTCAAAACCCTTCAAAGCGGTAATACTCCCGACAGGACCCGCTCCAATCACAGAGATTTTCATTATTTTTGCCTTAGATCAACCAGATCCTCAGGCTCTGGTCCAGTTGATATAAGTGTTGCCTTGATCCCAATTTCTTTTTCAATTTTCCTGATGTAGTCCTTTACCCTCTTAGGCAGATCATCGTAATCCCTGATCTGATAGCACTCAGAAAATAGCTTATCCAGACAGGTTATACCTATCTGCGTTGCTCCATTTACCATTGCAGAATATCTAGCCAGTTCAAAATCGAAACTCCCGATTCTTCGCTGCCTCTGGGTTACGGTTCCCTTCTCACCCAGATAATGCGCCAGAATGTCATTTACCTTGCCAGTAAACCCCTTCTCTTTAGCATCTGATAAGATGTCTTGCCACAATGGATATTTTTTGATATTCTCTTCGGTTATTAATGTGCTTAATGGGCCCTCTCCGACCCTCGTCGTGTATGATTTATAGATTACAATAACATCATCAACCCTTGTCGGACCTATGCCGATGTCAACTGCGGCCATTCCAGCGGAGGTGTCCTTCGATGTCACATATGGATATGTTCCATAAAAAAGGGAGAGCCAGAAACCCTGGCTTGATTCAAGCAGAATTTGTTTTCCTTCATCTATAGCTGAATTAACCTCTAATGGAACATCGGTCAGATATTCTCTCAATTGGGGAATTTCATTCGCCAGTTTAATCGTTCTATGAGCCCTTTCGGCATTTGCGGGTCCACAACCACTACCGGTGGTTCCAACCCTCTTCTTTAAAAATTCATCTGCTACGTCCTCTTTTTTGTGTCTTTCTTCTATAATGGCGCATCTCCTATCCATGGCTATTCTGCCCTCGGTTTCGGTAATCTTCACCTCATTTAGAAATCTCTCAGGGTCTACAAGAACCCCTGCACCTACCAAAAGCCTTGAATCCTCATTTACAAAACCACATGGGATCATTCTAAGCCCGTATTCCCTCCCCTCCTTAAAAACGGTGTGCCCCGCATTCGGTCCAACGCCGGCCCTTGCAACGATATCTGGATTATCTCTAACAGCCAGATATGAAATAATCTTCCCCTTTCCCTCGTCACCGAAGTGTCCGCCAACAACTATTGTTACCATTTTATCTACCTATTATAGTCATCCTCTACTCTTACAATATCATCTAACTCGGGAGTGCTTGACTCCAAAATCCTTGAATCCTTTAACGGAACGATTCTATGCAGTTCTCCGGGATTTATAGTTATGGATTCACCCTCCTTCAGGGACAATTCTCCATCCTTAGTTATTATCTTGATCTCGCCCTCAAGGACATACATGGTCTCCTTTTTCCTTTCATGGTACTGAAGGCTGGACCTGAACCCCTTCTTGATCTCCAGGATCTTTCCAGCATATTCTTTCTCAATAGCATACCATATCTCTCTCCCCCATGGTTTTTCAACAATCTTCGCACGAGAAACTTTCAACTTAAGCCCTTTTTTCATATACAAGAGAGGATAGAGGATATTCAATTCCATGAGTCTCTATCCCGTCTTCAGTTATCCTGAATTCAAACCTCATCCCCTCAGGTAAGAATTTATGTTTCCTCAAAACTGCGGTTCTGAGATTATTTTCTTCATTCATCTCCAGCTCTATCATAATCTTTGCCCAATACCTTGTGATATTACCACCAACAGGCGTTATTCTCCCAGTGTCTATATTCGTGTAAACCTGGTTTGTTATCAGAACAGGGACATCATATTTCCTCGCAATTCTAAGTAGTTGAGCGAGTTGTCTTCCAAGTTCCCTTGTGTCTCTCTCCTCCTCCAGTCTGTAAAGGACCGATATGGAATCCACGATAATTAGGCTAACGTTTGACCCCGGAACTATTTCATTCAACTTTTTTATCGCAATCTTCTGTTCATCAAATTCGGTGGGCTCTATAAGCATAACACTCCTCAAAACTTCGTCTAAATCCTTCTTGCAGATCTGTTTCAATCGTTCTGTAGAGAATCCGCCCTCGCAATCGATATAGATAACCTTTCCCTTATCAGCAGCAGAGACGGTTGCCATCAAAGCGAGATTCGTTTTTCCGGAAGCCGGGGCCCCATAGATGTGGGTTATATTCCTTGGCTGTAAACCTCCTCCCAGAATGATGTCAAACTCCTTATTGATCTTGATCATCTTATGCAATAATTATTTTACTTCATCATATAAAATTAGGTACCATATTTTTCGTACAATCTCTCGCACAACCCCTTCAGATCCTCCTTATCCTTTAAACCCATTTTCTCGAAGTATTCATCGAAGATTTTTTCGCCAATCTCGAGCCTCTCCAGACTTATAATCTCTCTCGATATTTTAGGCATTACTGAGACGTCAAGGATCGTAAATTCCTTGTATCGGTTATCCCAGTCATGGCAGATGTCAAAATAATCGCCCTCTATTTCCACATCTATAGATATCTGTAGGCAATTAGTGTCTAGATTTTCCTGGATAATTTCTTTAATAAACGCATTGATTTCAGCCGGTTTCTTCTTTCCGATATTTTCTTTGATAACCCCCATCCGGGCAGATTTTACTGGTATGAATTCTGGATTCTGGAATTTGAAATTACTGAATAAGAGAAAGCCATTCTCATTCTGCCATTCGTTAAAACTTATACGTTCTGTGCTCCCCATGTAGAATGCGGGGGTTACATCAGAGATTTCCCTTACTGGCTGGTACTTGTGTACATGTCCCAGAAGGATTAGATCGTATCTTGAAGCTGCCTGTCTTAATGCCTTTATCGAGATCTCATAGGGCTCGAGGTAATGCTCAATAGCCTGATGCATGCAGAGGATGTTATAATCGTTTCCAGAGATCTCTTCGGATATCTTCTCCAACGTTTCCTCAGCTATCCTTCTGTTCCTGATGTATTGAAATCCATGGATTCCTATGCTCTTGTTATCCAACTCAAGGGTTATGTGAGGGTTCTCTGTTGTTAAAACATGTATATCTTTATGGATATCTGAAAAGATCGGCGTATAGGCACTTCCAAGGTGGGTTTCAATCTCATGGTTTCCAATACATAAAATAATTGGAACAGAATCTGCCAGTTTGAGCAATCTCTTAATCAGAATTTGCATGCTCTTAGGGTCCGGTCTTGAGTGATGGAACATGTCGCCCCCGAGAATTAAAAGATCAGGATTAAGTTCAATTGCTTTATTTATCGCCTCATTAAAGGCATTTTCGTAATCCCTCAATCTCTGTAACTTTAATCGATGCCTGTAGCCCAAATGACAATCACTTATGCAGCAGATACTGGTCATTTTATCAATCCAAAACAAATTCGAAGAGTGCCATAAAATCCTGCGGTTTGTTAAGAAATCCAAGTTTTTCTGGCTCTTTAATAAGATTGTACATCCACTCCGATCTCGTTATACTAAAGTCTTTAAGATCCTTGGCTTTTAGAAATCTCAGGTCCGGAAGTTCCACATAGTTTTCATTCCTTATAAATTTCCCATCAATGAGTTCGAAATAGGCCCCACCATGCTTCTCTTTAATTGGCTCATATACAGAAGAGAATCTATCGCTGACAAAGTTTGCCATTCTCAGTTCCTCCTTTGATGGATTTATCGTTATGTGCCCATAATCTGGAGGAATAACGACCTTGTCGCCCTTTTCTGCTTTCACCAAGACCGCATCAGTGATCCTGTTTTTTCCCAACCTCTGCAACAAATAATGGGCCTTGCCTTCTAATACCGCATAAATCTCGGTATAGGAGAGATCTGTCCCTGGCACCCTTGGGTGGTAATGGCCTGCCGTCTTGACAAATTCATTTCCCAAGGTATGGGGAGGAATCAGCGTTATGTCATACCTGAGATTCTCTTTTCTCAGAATTTTTTTATCCTCATCACTTACCGCAAGATCCCTGTACAT
>DAOVSE010000022.1 GCA_030633595.1 Candidatus Altarchaeota archaeon | reverse complement strand
TCCCAGAAGAAAAACCAGAGGAAACTGCAGGGGATGGGGAACTGGATAAACTAGACGAAGAGATATCAAAGAAGCTGAAGGAATTAGAAGAGCCATTGGAAGATTTCGCAATAGAAAAACAAGAGGAAAAGAAACTCCTAAAGAAAAAACGGAAATGAAAAACAGAGGATATACACTATCTGAATAAGGAAAGGTACCTTGGATAAAATTGCAACCTACTTGGCCGAGAACTCAAATCCAGGATTCGATGAGCTGGAGAATGCCTCAAATCTCTCTATTTCCCTGATGAAATGCATTTTATGGGAGCATCTGTTTTTTTGCAATCTTCTCTGGCAGGTATTCCTCTGCAACGAATTCCAGGGATTTGGAGGCTAGGGCCTGTTGCTCTATCCTTACGCCCTTTTTTGACATCAGATCGAGCTCCTTTTTCCATTCCTTGTTCTGGAACCACGGGTATTGTAAGAGCTCATTAATTCTCTTTTTGTCGATGTCCTTTAACTTTTCCGTAACCTTATCCAAGCCATAGGTATCTATGTCTGTCATTGTCATTCCAACGAGTTTCATTTTTGGTGTTCCAAGCCTTTTAGATTCATGAGCCAGTGCCATGGAACCGGCTTTCATTACGGAATAGATATAATAACCCCAAGGGTCTCCGTCGGTAAATGCAATTACCGGGAGTTTTAATTCATGATTCAACCTATGTACCAATCTTCTGCAGCCCCTGGCTGCCTGCCCCTTCGCCGATACCATTATACAATTGTTTTTCAGATGATATTTCTCCTCTACGAGACGATCGAACATAGCGCCTGTTTCTATTACCAGAATATAATCTGCCTCCACGTCATGAAATTTGTAGTGTTCAACAATCGATGGAATTGAGAGACCCGATCTTCCCAGCTTTGAGCAGTCTATAAAGTCTTCTGAATCTTCAATTGTGATCTTTCCTATCAAAGTACCTTTATCATCTGCCTTCAGATGCAGTTCCTCTCTGAGAACCCCAAGGGCCATTTCCAGATCAACTATTAAGGGATCACTCTCACTCTGATCATCGAACGTGTTTTCCTTTGTATCCGCTATAGTATGCTTTAACTGATAATAGAGCTCCCTTATACTTGCTGTTTTGTCTCTCGATACAAATTCCTTACACTTCGATGCAATGAGAATTGTCTGCATGAATTTCCTCGAGTGAGCAACATTTAAAAATGATCGGGTTGACCTCTTGTCTCCCAATTCCAGCAGATTTTTCTTCTCATTGAAGTGGATATTTCCGATACCCCTTTGTGGCATCCTTATCCCGGGACTTTGGTGTAACATTATGTCCTCAGTTATGTCCTTGCCCAGATGCGTTAATTTTGATATCACCTTTTGTCGTTCCATCTTTATTCAACCTCCTCTTCTCCTTCAGGTTTTTCCTCCATTTCTCCGTGAGTTTCAGAGTTGTCCTCGCTCTCACCTTCAAGTGTCGGTTCGAGTTCTTCCTCTTCAGCTTCTTCAATTTCCAAGCCCGTTATTCGTTCTTCTACCAGATTCTGAAGCTCTTTAAGAATCGCCTCCTCATTTTTATTTGTTAATTTTGCAAGACCGGATGCCAATGCAGTACTATATTTCAATAAAATTTGCTTTCTGGCCTCTCTTTCAAGGGCCCTTCTCTTCCGTGAATGATATACTTGGAATTTCCTTCCAACCTCCATTAGCGCAAATCTTATTTCTTTAAGAACCTCCTTTTCTTCAGCAATGCTCTGTTTTCCGGCCGAGGTATAGGGTATGTGGGTTGAGGCCAGATTTACGAGAATTGTAACGGGAGAATTTTCAAAATCCCTCATTCCATACCTCTTCCATTCCACTGAATTTACCGCCTTGGTGATTGCACAACCCCCAGTATCGAACAGCAAAGGAGCCTTATTTCCAAAACGCATTATTTCATACTTACTTCCGTCCCCGATGCTCCTTCCGGCGTGGCCTCCATAGGCAATAGCAACCTCAATAAGGAAGGGAATGCCCCCGGAATGCACCTTCGGTGGTCTGGTCAATACGGCCTCAAATTCTGGATCAAGGATGTTTAAAACCGCATTCTTTATCTGTTCCTCACCTATGGCCTCTAAACCCTCGGTTGGGGGGGCCAAAAACTTTACCTTTTCTATCGCATTTATGATCTCTTCGCACTCTGCCCAGGTAAGTCTTCTTGGATTTTTATTTAGATCAAAGTTAACATGCTCTTGAATCTCTTTGACCTTTGCGTTGCTCATCCTTGAAAATGTGGTTACCAAGAATGAACTGACTTTTCTACCCTTGCTTACTTTGGACATGTTGATAAGGTCATCAACCTCCAACCCCTTTGGGTGAGCCTTCATCGATACTGGCGGCTTTGGGATCTTTTCGCTGGATCTCTCAAATACGGTCTTCCTCCCCTCTGGGTCAATGAATATTATCTGTGCGTGTGGATTTACGATTGCTGTCCTTCTCAGATATTCAGATGGACCCCTCTCGCTTAGATTGAATTTAACACCCTTTAACTCGACATCAAGTTCAGTTCCCCTCCAGTATTGGCTGTATTCTTTCTTGCTCAGAATATCTGCCTTATTCTTCGTTATGTCGATCATCAGTTCAACCTCATGAACCTTACCCTTTCCAGTCGATGTTTTGACCTTAATTGGCTTTCCAGTGGTTGTTTGTGAAAATAATGTAACGCCGGCAACTCCAATACCTTGTTGGCCCCTCAATTGAACATTTCGATGGAATTTTGTCCCGGCTAACATCTTACCAAAAACATCGGAAATATGCTTTAAAGGGATTCCTGGTCCGTTATCTGCTCCAAAGACCTTATAATGCTCCGAATTTAATGCATTGATCTTTATCTGAATATCAGGTAGAATTCCGGCTTCCTCACATGCGTCGAGAGCGTTGGTGACAATTTCATGCACAACAGTAGTCAATGACCTTAATTTTCCCGAATATCCCAGATGAGCGCGATTTTTCCTAAAGAATTCGGTTATAGAGGTTTCCCTGAATTCCTTAAATAATTCATCTGCATGCTTCTCTCTATTTAGCTCCATATTCACCATCCATTATACTTAATATATTGAAATTTCAAGTTTAAAACTGCAAACATGAAGGCAATTTTTACTCTCTTAGAAGATTTTCGTAATCCAGAGATTCATGTTCTTGAGCACTAGATTTTTCCAGGAATCTGTATACGGAAGAGTGCCTTGCACCCTTGATGAGTTTTAATATGGCTTCCTTTGCAATCTCAACCTGGTCGTATTTCCCTATTATTCCAACACTTTTGCCATAAACCGATATGCTCGTATTCGTAATACCCTCGATAACGTTCCTTGTTTTTCCCTTCCTACCAATAATGCGCCCCTTTTTCCTCGCTAATTCTTTTTCAGATCTTATAAAATCCATCAATGGAATAATCTCTAGGACATTTCCTTCATCGAAGAGCCTAAAAGCGATTTCGGGGCTAAATCCGCGACCAATTGCAAGAACAATATCCCTTACCTTTAATATATCCATAGAATCTCCGTCAATGGATACATCCCCATCATCTATCTTAAGCTTTGTGTTCGTTCTTTTCTCTATCTCCCTCTTTACCGTTCCCTCTCTGCCTATCAAAACCGCAACCCGGTCTTCTGGGATCTTCAGGTACTGCATACATAATTCATTGGATTAAATCTCTTTAAAGGATTTATTTAGTTATGATGGGATAAATTAACGAGATGAAAGAGGCGATGTTATATAAAAAACTGGAGGATAATAAGGTAAAATGTGGATTATGTTCTCATGGTTGCACCATAATGGATGGAAAAAGAGGTATCTGCGGTGTTAGAGAGAACAGAGAAGGCACCCTTTATTCCTTAGTATATGGAAAAGCAATTGCAGCTCACATAGACCCAATTGAGAAGAAGCCCTTCTTTAACTATCTTCCCGGGACTATGAGCTTTTCCATCGCCACAGCAGGTTGTAATTTCCGTTGTAAATTCTGTCAGAACTGGCAGATAAGTCAAAAAGCAAACAGCTATAAAGAGATGCCTGGGGAGAATTTACCCCCCAAGGATGTCGTGAGATTGGCCAGGGAAAATAGATGTGAGAGCATCGCTTATACCTATACTGAACCCACTATCTTTTTTGAATATGCCTATGATACAGCCATACTCGCAAAGAAAGAGGATATTGTCAATCTATATGTTACAAACGGATTTATGACAGAAGGGATGCTAAAAACCTATAAGAATTACTTGGATGCGGCAAACGTGGACCTAAAGGCGTTTACCGATAAATTTTACAGGAAGATCTGCGGCGCCCGTCTTGAACCAGTTCTAAATTCACTAAGGCTGATGAAAAAGCTCGGTATATGGGTCGAGGTAACGACTCTGGTAATTCCAACCTTAAACGATTCAATGGATGAACTGAGACAGATAGCGGAGTTTATAAAGAACGAGCTGGGGGAGGAAACGCCTTGGCATATAAGCAGGTTTTATCCCCATTATAAACTGAGAAATTTACCACAGACAGATATAGAGACAATCCATAAAGCCAGGGAGATAGGCCTGGATACAGGTCTGAGGTATGTCTACGCCGGAAATCTCCCCGGAGATTTTGGAGAGAATACCTACTGTTACAATTGTAATGAACTTCTGATAAAGAGATATGCCTTCACAATTTATGAGAACCGGATAAAGGATTCGAAATGCCCCAACTGTGGTGTGAAGATAGATGGGAGATTATAAGTGGCTGTTGGAGAATTAATCGAAAAATAAAAATGTTCCGACCAAAATACAGGATAACAAATAAGGTCAACAATAATCTGATCCAAGTAGAGAGGGTTAGTGGGTTTTTAGAGGCAACAAAGCTGAAAGAAGACTGGCTGAAAGAAATGCAAAGCCAAGCCCTTATCCTAGAAACCCATCACTCCACACACATAGAAGGAACTCAACTTACATTGGAGCAATCCAGAAAGATATTAGCAGGTAAGAGAATACCCGGCATAAGACCAAGATGAAAGACAGAGTAATGCATTGAGATATTTACTGGAGAAAGTATCTATCTCTAGGGCAGAATATGTTAAGATATTTAAGGTTTCACTAAGGACTGCAAATTATGACCTTTCTATGTTAGAAAGATTAAATCTGATAAAAAGGGAAGGTATCGGACGGGCGACAAGATACGAACTGAAATAACTTGCACGCAAATTGCACGCAAACCAACTTGAAGAATTAATCACCAAATAAAAAATGCCCATCAAAAACAAAACATTCAAATGCAGAAATTGTGGGAAGGCAATAGATGGGCATAATCAATACCTACATGATGGAATGTGCGACGACTGCTTTTTCGAGACATATTTTCCAGAGGATCAGGCAGAAGAGTCTGATTGAGCGTTAACCTGGGTGAGTTCGTAATATTTAAATATGTAATACAATTATTACAATATACTACGATGATAACCGCAGATTCATCCTCACTGATTTTGCTGGCGAAAGCATCCGTATTAGAGACAATAACTGATGTTGATGATTTGATTATCAGTAAATGTGTATACAACGAAACAGTTGTTGAAGGAAAGAAAAAAAGCATTACAGATTCACTCATAATCGAAAAACTCATGATTGATGATAAAATTAAGGTCGGGGAAGCACCAATAGATGAAAGAACAAAACTCAAGGAATCATTTGGAATCACCTGCGGAGAAAATGAAACAGTAGTTATAGCAATTAAGGAACAATGCAGGTTTGTTATAACCGATGATAAAAAGTGCATGGTCGTATGTAAGATGCTGAGTATCCCCTTTATGATAGCACTGGATGTTGTTATTGACCTCTGCGTAAATAAAAAGATTTCGCACAATAAGGCAATTCATGCATTTAAGAAAATAAGGGATTGTGGCTGGTTGAGTAAAGAAATAATCGACAGTAGATGGGATAAATTAAAAGAGGTGGTAAAATGAAGACGATCTCTATAAGGCTGGATGAAAAAACACTGAAGCGAACAGGAGAGCTTGCAGATTTCGAGCATCTGGAGCGCTCCACCGCACTAAGACAGTCGATAGCAGTTGGTTTGGATGCGTTATGTAAAAAAACTGCGGTGGAAAAATACGCAAACGGAATATTCTCTCTGTCCGAGGCGGCCAGATTCGCAAATCTTTCGGTTGGTGAGATGATAGACCTCCTGGTTAGAAAAGGTGTTAAATCGAACTACTCTTTGGAAGATGTTGAAGAATCATTCGGTAGGATAGGAAAACTTACCGGGAAAGTGAAAGGCTGATGGATACTGATAGAAAATTTATTTTTTAACTATCACTTCTATTTATATATTATCAGTTTAACTGATAATTAATGATGATAGAACTAACCAGGAAGAATCTGGAGATCATCGTGAGGGTCTTGGAGAAGGGAAGCAATAAGTGGAGTGTGTTGGAGATACAGAGAGATTCTGCTCTGTCTTATGGTGCAGTATGGAACCTTATCAAGAAGCTGGAAAATGCGGGGTATGTGATGAAGGAAAGGGGGCTATATAAATTAACTAACAGGGAGGTCTTGATATCACAGGCTGCCTCTCTGAATCCGATAAGAACCAAGGAGAGGATCGAGTATTATGGCGGAGGCACTGCAAAGGATAGGAGAGATTTTATCAGGAATACTGCAACCGAAAACAAGAGGGATTATGCATTAACCCTGTTTGCAGCCACAGATGTGATACAGCCATATGTCAAATCAGAGAATATTTCTGTGTACATCCGATCGAGGGATAGGGAACTCTGGGAAGAGAAGGTTAAAGAAAGCGGATATTCCCCGGTATATGAAGCCAAAGGTAATCTAACCCTGATGCCAGTGGATGAGAACTACTATTTTACTTTATCTAAGGAGTATTCTGGATATAAGATAGTTTGCATACCTCAATTGGTTATAGATCTAATTTCATTGGGTGGTCCGGGTGAAGAGCAGGCTAAACTGATTAAGGAGAGGTTTATGGCATGACAAGGAAGACGAGGTTGTTGGACACAGACGGACTCGTCTCAAAGACGGGAGCAAACCTCGGAATAGATCCAAGATTGGTTGATGGTATGTTGAGAAGAATATGATAAAAATTCTTGAGAGAGAAAAGGGTAAAGATCTTGGTCAGTCCTATAGGTGCTCAGGGTTTTGTCTTCGGGAGGGGAAATCAGTAGATATATCCAAGGGTAATAAGAAAAATCGGAATTGAGAATATAATTATCCTTGCAACACCACATAAATTGGCAAATACACTCCACCTCCTAGTTGATACTGGAGATGAAGAACTCGATAAAAAGCTTTTCGATTACAGGATGGCTCAGAGAAAAGACATACTGGTTGTTTAATTCCTATTTGGAACTTCTCTTCCCTTTCTTTTCCTTGCGTATGTCATCCAGTAGGTCACCGATACGCTCTACTGCTCTCAGAAACTCTATCGGGATCGCATAGACATTGGTGTTTGATTTATCTGAAGAAAGATCGTTTGCCGAGCGCAGGGTCCTCAGATGCAGTGCTCCGGGGGCATTATGCAATCTCTGCGCAGCCTCCGCTATGTTCTCTGCTGCTATCATCTCACCCTCCGAGTTTATTATAACCGCCCTCTTCTCCCTTTCAGCCTCTGCCTGCTTTGCCATCGTCCTCTTCAGGTTTTCTGGAAGCTCAATATCCTGCAGTTCTATAGCTGTTACTGTAATACCCCATGGATCTGTTGCAACATCAACTATCTCTCTAAGCTTTTCAGCAATACTCTGCCTCTCAGAGAGCAATTCGTCGAGTGTAACCCCACCCGCTACATTCCGAAGGGCTGCCTGACCGTACTTTGCCGTTGCATAGGCAAAATTATTCACGTTCAATATAGCCTTTGCAGGGTCTATCACCTTGAAATAGATTACTGCGTTTACGTTAGCCGGGACGTTGTCCTTGGTCATGACCTCCTGTTTTGGTATGTCGACCGTCTTTATTCTCGTATCAACCTTAACCAGTGTATGATATATTGGAATCTGGATGTGAAGACCGGGCTCCCATACCCCCAAGAATTTCCCGAAACCGAACAAAACACCCCCTTCGTACTGGTTGACTATTCTAAGGACCATCTCACTCCACCTCCTCGAAAGCCCTCAGGATCTCTAGGGGGATAAAGAACGAAACCATATTTGATTGATCTGATGACATATCATTTAACGCATGCAGGCTCCTTAAATGCAATGCCCCGGGAACCCTGTATAGCTTCTCTGCAGCAGCAGCCAGATTCTTCGATGCGACGACCTCACCCCCAGCCTTAATGATCGTAGCCCTCTTCTCTCTCTCCGCCTCCGCCTGCTTCGCCATCGTCCTCTTCAGATCCTCTGGAAGTTCTACGTCCATCAGCTCGATCATTGTGACCTCAATACCCCAGGCGTCTGTTGCAACATCGACAATCTCTCTTAACTTTTCGGCGATTTGCTTCCTCTCCGAGAGCAATCCATCGAGTGTTGCCTCGCCGCAAACATTCCTCAGGGAGGTCTGACCATATTTTGAAACAGCATAGGCGTAATTCTCAACCTCAAGAAAGGCCTTCTTCGGATCTTTAATCTTGAAATATACAAGAGCATTTATCTTGACAGGCACGTTGTCCTTGGTCATGATCTCCTGCTTTGGAACGTCCATTGTTAGGACTCTGAGATCCATCTTTACCAATCGGTGATAGAAGGGTATGATCAGATTAAGTCCCGGACCACGAATGCCCGCATATTTTCCAAAGGCGAGAAGAACACCGCGTTCATATTCCTTTACGATCTTTATAAACATGGAGAGAAACGCTATCAGAAGGGGAAGACCAATAATCAAAAAAGGAATCATGAAAAAAATCAACCCGAAAAAGATATCAAACAAACCCATATTAATCCAAACCAGTTACCTATGTTATTGAATAAATAAAAAGCATACTTTAATTTTCCAACTTCCGATATATAACAAATACAATAGAAAAAATGCCAACCATATCAGAGAAGATTCTGGCTGAAAAATCCGGAGAGAAGAAGGTAGAGCCGGGGAAGATTATCGAGGTTGAAGTAGATTATGTAATGGTCAATGATGTCACGGGTCTCCCAGCGTTCGAGGTCTTCGAGAAATTTCGGACAAAACCGAAGAGGGAAAAAATCATCCTGATCCCGGATCACTATGTTCCGAATAAGGACATTGCTTCAGCAGAGCAGGCAAGGGCTATGCGAGAGTTTGCTCAAAAATACGAAATTAAAAACTACTTTGAGGTCGGTAGGGGTGGGGTCTGCCATCAGTTAATGATCGAGGAGGGCTTTGTAGCCCCCGGAAGGCTTATTGCAGGGGCGGATTCCCACACATGCAGTTACGGGGCATTGGGTTCCTTTGCTACCGGAATTGGTTCCACGGAGGCAGCAGCCATAATGGCGACCGGAAAGCTCTGGTTCAGGGTTCCGGAAACGCAGAAATTTATCGTAGAGGGAAAACTCAATAGATATGTAATGGGTAAGGACATAATTCTGCATATAATCGGCAACATCGGGGTCGATGGTTCTCTCTACAAAGCTATGGAGTTCTATGGCTCCACAATTTCCGGATTGTCATTATCCGACAGAATAACAATCTCGAATATGACTATAGAGGCGGGTGGAAAAACCGGTATTATCCCACCAGACAAGAGGGTATTTAACTACCTGAAAGGAAGGGTTAGAGGGAACTACAGAGAGGTTTATTCCGATCCAGACGCTATTTATTCAGAAAAATTCGAATATAACGCGGAGGATATAGTTCCAACGGTTGCAAAGCCTTCCCTTCCAGAAAATACTGCCCCAGCATCGGAGTTAGGGAATATAGAGATAGATCAGGCCTACCTTGGATCATGCACCAACGGAAGAATTGAGGATCTAAGAATTGCCGCAGAAATTCTGAAGGGAAAGAAAATCAAGGAGGGAGTGAGAATGATCGTGGTTCCGGCAAGTAAGAGAATATTTGAGCAAGCAATGGAAGAGGGATTAATCAAGATCTTCATGAACGCAGATGCCTATGTCTCCGGACCCACATGTGGGGCATGTCTCGGCGGGTATATGGGCGTCCTTGCCAAGGATGAGATATGCATATCTTCGACCAATAGAAATTTCATAGGAAGAATGGGTCACAAGGATTCAAAGGTTTATTTAGCCAATCCCGCGGTGGTTGCAGCATCTGCAATAACGGGGAGGATTACCGATCCGAATGAATTGGAATGAAAAATAAAATTGTATACCCTACGGTTGAAAGCGTAAAATTCGTTAATGGGGTAGTAAATCTTATGTCTAACAGAAAGGCAGATCAATACAAATTATTAATGCGGATGATTTCATTGTCAACATAATAAACAGGGCAAGGAAAAATCCAGGGGATATATATGAGAAGGGAGCTATATTGCTTAGGGGCTTCATAATAACACATGGTTTTGCAAGTGGAAACAAAAGAACCGCATTTATAGTTACAACCTATTTCATAACCAAAAACAGTGGCAAAGTAAGATTCAAAAACTTCGATGAAGTAGAAAGAATAGTAAGAAATATTCGAATATATGCTGTGGAGGATACAGCGCAATGGCTCAGAAAGGGTGATATAGATGAAAGCAAAATCTAAACTCGAGAAGGTAAAACCTAAGAGTGAATTGAAAATTGAAAGAGATATGTTGGAGATAGCTCTAAAATACAAAAAACTTCTTAGGAAACTGGAATAGTTGTAGGTTTGGTCAGAAAGATTACCGATCCGAATGATCTAAAATGAAATGTCCAAAATGTAATGTGGAATTGAGTAAAGGGAACACAACAAAAGAGCTGGATGGGACAGAATACACGATATTTAGGTGCCCAAGATGCAAGAAAAAATTTACCGACATCAAGATACCCCATGATACAATAATTGGAGACAAGATATCCTCATAGTTTTACAGAGAAAAATGACGATCCGGAAGAAAATAAAGGGCAGGATCTGGAAATTCGGGGATAACATAGACACTGATCAGATTATCCCGGCAGAATATCTCGTAACCGGGGATCCGGAAGAACTTGGGAAGCACGCCTTCGAGAAGGTTAGACCTGAATTCGTAAATAAGGTTAGGAAAGGGGATATTATCGTCGCCGAAAAAAACTTCGGTTGCGGCTCTTCGAGAGAACATGCTCCGAGAGCTCTTATTGGGGCGGGAATCTCATGCGTCGTTGCAAAATCCTTCGCAAGAATCTTCTACAGAAATTCCATAAACATCGGATTGCCAGTTGTTGAGTGTTCTGTAAAGGCAAGGGATGGAGACGATCTGGAGATAGATTTCGAGAAGGGAATCATCGGGAATATGAACACCAAAGAACAGTACGAATTCCTCCCACTACCTCCATTTCTGCTGAATCTGATTAATTCTGGCGGTTTAGTGGGCTATGTCAAGAAGCAGCTGAAGAAGTAAAATGCTCATTGATGAGATTCCGATAGAGAAGAGATTTATAAAACTCTTTAGATCCGCGGGTATAAAGGAGCTTTATCCGCCGCAGGAGGAACTGGTAAAGTGCGGCATACTCCTGGAAAGAAAGAATTTAATTCTGTCAACACCAACCGCCTCCGGGAAAACTCTTGCAGCTGAGATAGCCATGGCAAAGTCTCTGGAAAGAGAGAAGAAAGCTGTCTATGTCTGCCCTCTCAGGGCACTGGCCTATGAGAAATTTCTGGAGTTTAAAAGATATGAAGATCTGGGTTATCGGGTAAGAATTGAGATGGGCGACTTGGATTCCAGTAAATACAAAAAAAGACCGGATTTCGACATCCTTGTAACCACGGCGGAGAAATGCGATTCGATCCTGAGATCCAGACCAAACTGGTTCGATAATATAGGCATCCTGATAATGGACGAGATCCATTTAATTTCATCGGACAGGGGCCCGGTTTATGAGATCCTTGTCTCGAAATTCCAGAAACTATTTCCAGAAATTCAGATATTAGCCTTATCGGCAACGATCGGAAACGCCGATGAACTGGCAGACTGGTTAAATGCTAGCTTAATAGCTTCTGAATGGCGTCCCGTAAAACTGGTAGAAGATGTGGAGGTAGGCGGAAACAAGTATGAGAAATTAAAGGAGATAACCAAAAAATCAGTTTCCGAGGGCGGACAGGTGCTGGTCTTTGTAAACTCGAGGAGGAGTGCGGAATCCGTTGCAGAAAAGCTCGGCGAGGACTTAAATCTGGCGGGAACTGAAAGTGCCGAGGGGATAGCCAAGATCAAAAAAGAAGTTCTATCTGTGCTCTCAATCCCGACCAAGCAATGTAAAAGACTGGGCAATTGCATTAAAAACGGAACCGCATTCCATCATGCGGGCATTATCCATAAACAGAGAATTCTAATTGAGGATTCATTCAAAGATGGTTTAATCAAGGTTATCGTTGCAACCCCCACACTGGCTGCGGGTGTGAATCTCCCTTCACGGGTTGTAATAATCAGGGATGTGAGGAGATACATGGGAGGGGAATCGAACTATATCCCCGTACTGGAATACAAGCAGCAGGTGGGCAGGGCTGGAAGGCCCAAGTACGATAAATTTGGTAGGGCAGTAACAATAGCCGGAACGGACTCAGAGAGGGAATTTTTGATCGAGAGATACGTAAACGGGGAGGTAGAGCCCATCCATTCAAGACTGGGAATCGAGCCCGTTCTGAGATTTCATATACTCGCTACTATAGCATCAAATTTCACGAGAACGGAGAAGGCATTGATGGAATTCTTTGGTTCTACATTTTTTGGCTATCAATACGGTCTGGAGGGTTTTGATATTCTCATAAAAAGAATATTAAAGAAACTTGGAGACTGGGATTTCATCAAAAAACAGAACGAGTCTCTGATTCCCACAGCTCTGGGAAACAGGATATCTGAACTTTACATTGATCCACAAACAGCCTACAACTATATCCGTATTTTAGAGATTGCGGAATCCGAGAACAGATTTCCCACAATAGGATTGTTGGAGATGCTCTGTGATGCAGCCGAATTACCTCTATTGTATATAAAAAGGCAGGAAGAACAAAAGATCTGGGAGGACGCCTATAAAAATTCCGATAAATTGTTCAGGGATCTCGATGGCTTTGATCTGGATGCAGATCTCCTGGAGAGATTCAAAACGGCAAAACTCCTTGAATTCTGGATAAATGAGTTGTCAGAGGAAACCATCATGGAATTCTATAATGTCGCCCCAGGAATTCTCTACCAGAAATTACAGATAGCGGAATGGCTCGCATATTCCGCATCGGAAATATCAAAACTGAAGGGGTTGAAAAATTCTTTAAAGGCTACCAAAAAACTTGAGACTAGAATCAAATACGGTATAAAGGAAGAATTGATTCCGTTAGTAACTATAAAAGGAGTTGGTAGGGTCAGGGCAAGAAAACTTTTCAACGCTGGTTTTAAATCCATTAGCGATCTAAGGAGGGCGGATGTAAGAAAACTAAAGACGCTGGTTGGAGAGAAAATTGCTAAAGGTATCAAGGTCGAGATTGGATGAATTTAACATATTTATGTAGGACTGCTAAATATCTAATCAAAATGGCAAACCTACTCAAATGGCCAAGAATCTGGTTCGGGATATTTCTAAAGCCAGAGGAAACTGCTGTAACTCTGAAGAAGGAAAAACCAAATTTGATCGACGGCATTGTATCTTTTGGATTTTGTAGTTTTTTGATAGGCTTTATAGTTTTTCTAATTTCAGCAATTTTCGGTATTCTACTTGGATCTGCTTTAGGCGGTCCCATTGCCTCTAAAGCAGCGGGGATTGGTGTGGGTTTATTGATATCATTTGCAATTTTGATAATTGGATTTCCCCTATTGATGATAATCATACTGTTGATCTTGACTATATTCCTCAAGATTGCTTCTCTATTGCTAAAAGGAAAGGGGAGCTTTGGTGAGGAATGTGGAATTTTAGGGGTAGTTGGAAGTTCTTATCTGATACTCATGGTTTTGATGTATGTGGTTATGTTTATCCCCCCAATGGGTGGCTTTATGGATGCCTTTGCCAGAGGTTCTGCCGGTTTTGGTTCTATGGCTTTGATGTACCTAATGATGGGTGTAGCGTATCTCATTTTCATACCTTTAATTTATATCGTAATGGCATTTACATTCGATTTATTGGCAGATATAGAACAGGTCAGCATCTACAGGTCCGGAGCTATAATGGGTTTGATGTTTGGAATAATATTCTTCATTATGATGGTTGTTATAGCAGCACTTATGTTTATATTTGCCGGGGTAATGTATGGTCTTAGATGAATGTATCAATTATTTCAACCTAAATCCAACTCCCGTTTAATCTGGCAGACCTTACATAGGCTTCCTGAGGTTAAATCCCCGCAGATTCTGCATCTGCCAATTTTTCCCACCTTTGCTTTAGAACGAAGAATTGGAATCAACTGATCCGTAGCCTTGAGAAGCTGAAACTTACTCCCCGGATGTTTTTCTTCAATTCTATCTATAACCTCTCTGATTGTTCCCCTGAAGGCCTCCTCTGAATAAGGACATTTACTGGTTTCAAATTCAATTTTCTTCAATTCAGCATAAATCTTAACATCATCTTCCGGGCATTCTCTCAGCGGTTTTATCCTTGGTATAAATCCTTCATCCTTTATTACCCCCACAATTGCGCCCATTCGAGCGATCCTATCCAGATCACCCCTGATAAAGTTCATCAAGCCGGTCTGAATCTCGTCATTCAGGTTATGTCCAGTAGCGAGTTTTGTAATTCCAAGCTCTTTTGCTTTGTCATTCAGCAGTTTTCTCCTCAGAACGCCGCAATAGCTGCAAGCTGGAGCAGGGTTCTCAATTTTCTTTGATCTCTCTACAATTTCATCCAGGGTCAGACCCAATTCTTTTTTGAAGCTGTAGACATATTGCTCTATCCCGAGTTTTTTGCATACGGCTTTTGCCGCATTCAAACTCTTCTTTTGGTATTTCTCTATCCCCTGATCGATGCTTATGGCAACCAATTCCGATTTGGGGGCATTCTTGTGCAGATTATTCAGGATATAGAGAACGACAGCGGAATCCTTACCCCCTGAGAGAGCTACTGCCGTTTTATCCGTTGACTTTAGCAATCTATTGGTTCTTATGTTTTTTCTCACCCTCTTCTCGAACAATTCTATGAAACAATTATCACAGAGAAATTCTCCGGAGTATTTAAGTTCTATTTCAGCCTTTCTTTTACAACGTGCGCATTTCATCTTTATTATAGTTAATAATTCACAATGAATACATTTATATAATGAAAACAGTATATTAATGTGAATAAAGATGGTCTATGTGTATAAAACCAAGATATCCAAGGGGGCTCAGACGGTCGTCCCGTCGGCCATAAGGAGGAAATACGGTTTGAAGAAAGGAAGTTATGTAGAGTGGATAATGGATAATGAGAAAATACTTGTTAGCTTTACTAAAGGTGAGGTAAAGCTTAAGGACCTTATTGGAAAGATCGATATGGGCAAAACGAATTATAAGCAGATAGATGATGTGGTGAATGAATGAAATTCGTCGATTCTGGAATATTCATTGGAGCGTTTAATCCAAGGGATACCGAGCACAAGAAGAGTGCCCAGATTATAGAGTGTGTAGACAAAAAGACATTTAGAGCGGTAATTACCGATTACATACTGGATGAAATACTGACATTTGTGCGAAGAAAGGCCGGTTACGAGAAATCCGTATCTGTATCGAATTATCTAACATTTCACGGCAATATTGAGATATTGAGAATTGATGAAGAATGTTATCTGGCAGCGTTTTATATATTCCAAAAATATCCCACACTCAGCTTTACTGATTCCACTACGGTAGCTGTGATATTAAACCACGGGATAAAATACATATATTCTTTTGATAAAGGTTTCGATTCCGTTAAGGAAATTAAAAGACTGGGATCTATTTAATCTCATATCCCTCTTCTATCTCCATCAGCAATCTATAAATGTAATCTGCACTTTTATCGATTATTTCCGGCTTCGTTCTTTCCTTAAAGATCGTGCTTGGCTTTTTGTATCCAGAGAATATATATCTTGAACCAATTCTTTCGACAAGTTCCAGATCCCTGAAAAATTTCAGCCACATCTGTATGTTCCTCTCCGATAAACCCTTTTTTACATCATCACCTCTTTTCTTCCTGAGCTTTATGATCTCCCCTTTTATCTCGGTCGTAGTTAATCCAATTTCCCTGGATTTTGACATCAACAGAACCTCAAATATGTCTGCAGGAATGTCTCTGGAAACCCCCAATGAATCCAGAAAGAGCTCTATAAGTTTCCTGGGATCCTTTAGCATTAAACTACTGTCATCATACCATTTCAGCCTTATGTCTGAGAGTAGATTCATTATGCCCTATTTATATTTATACCAGAGTTTAATATCCTTAATATACGATAAAAACCATAATACATTCAAAGAGAAAATGGCGGATGAGCCGATACTTGAGAAGAGATTTAATGAAGGCATCGATATAGATAAACATTTGAGGGACGGTGCGATTCTTGCAAGGTTATTTATTGAGGTTCAGGGTAATGATAAAGATGCCGCAGAAAGAGCATTAAACAGGACGATCTTTGATTCATTGGCTAATGAGAAATTTGTAAAGCTGATATATGCAAAATTCTACGATATAAGAAAGGACAAGGAACTAAAATTCTTCTCTGGGGTTGTTGAGGTAAAATTATTGGTTAGGGATTTCAGATGGTTCGTATCTGTGGTAATGCGATATGGGCCCTCAGCCATCGAGATAATGGAACCGGAAAAGGTCACCTTATCCATGGATGAGATGCAATCTTTACTTGCGGATGTCTCTGAGTTCGCTCAGACATATTCCTCCAAGATAATTTCATTACTAAAGGATGATGAAAGGAAGATATTGTATGAAAAAATGCTTGAAAAGGCTTAGGATGAATCTAAGGATCACTTCAATACTTATGGTTATAGCATTGATTCAATTTACTCCAGCACAAGAGACAAGTTTAATGGAAGAATCAGGCATATACAAGATTAATTATATAAACATCCAGATCTATGAAAATGGTTTTGTGGATATAGAGGAAGGGCTTGAGGTCAATAACACCATAGCAAGTATCCTTACACCAAAAAATATTATGGATTTACAGATTCTAGATTCTAGGGGCAATAAATTGCAACATGAATCGGTTTCAATGGATGATAAGCAATTAGTTACGTTTTATCTCAGATCCCCGGATGAGAGGGTTATTGAATTCAGATACAAAACCATGGATCTCATTAGTAAGAATGCCAGCACATGGACGCTTAAATTTTCAACTATATCGGTTCCAAGACGTACGATAATTAAGATAGAATTTCCCTCTGGTTCGGATGTGAAAGCCTTAAGGCCTATGGATATACACAGATACCCCCAGAATTTAACAAGCCCTTTATGGTTGTATCCACAAGCTAAGGATTTCAGTTTTGAGTGCGATTACGAAATAGGTCCTTCGGTCCCGGAGGGAGACAACATTTATCTGTATGCTATTGCGGGTATAGGCGTAATAGCTGTGGTGATATTGGCTCTATTTCTCTATATCCTTGGTATAAGAAAAGGAAAAAAAGCAGAAGAAAACCATGAAGAAGAGCCAGTTTCAGATGAAGTCAAAGAGGATAAAGGAGAAAAAAGCAGTAAGATAAAATCCTCTGTTTTAAACGTACTTGAGGAGAATGAGAGAAAGGTGGTAGAGTTAATAGAAAAAGCCGATGATGAAATAACCCAGGCATATATCTATAAAACAACCGGAATACCTAAAGCCACCCTTTCAGATCTAATGAAGCGATTAGAAAAGCGTAACGTAATAGAAAGAAGGCGAGATGGCCGAATAAACTGGATAAGACTGCAAGAATGGGTTTTTACTAAATAGAGGATTTCTAGAACCTTTTTAGACTAAATAGAGTCAATATGAACGATTTCAGATAAATAAAGCCTCAAGGTTCGGTTTTTTGGTTCTATGTTCGGCAGAGAGTATATATATGGGTACTTCTTAATTTATTGAATACAGATAGGGTCCAGAAATAAAAGAAATGATCCCGGGTTAAAACCCAAAAACAAAAACAAAAAAAACAAAAAAAATTAGGAGGAAAAAGATGAAAAGTATTGATGTGAAGAAGATCGGTACCCTAGCAGCTAGTACCTTGATGCTTGGAGCTGCTTTAGCTGGTCCAGTAAGTGCTGGTACAGATATGACTGGTGTCGATAAGGGATTCTTCTATGATGCCAACTTCAATCCAATAGTGCAGATTGTAGTCGGTGAGAAGGGTATGGCGACGGATGCTGTTGCAGCCGGTAATATTGCAGCAACAATAGGTAATCTTGCCT
>DAOVSE010000035.1 GCA_030633595.1 Candidatus Altarchaeota archaeon | reverse complement strand
GGAATACGAAAGAGGGGTTATATTTAGATTGGGAAGATTGGTAGGTACAAGGGGTCCCGGTTTATTCGTCCTATTGCCTGTCTTGGAGGATATGGTGAAGATAGATCTGAGGATAATAACCTTGGATGTCCCGCCCCAGGATATCATAACTGAGGACAACGTCCCGGTGAGGGTAAATGCGGTGGTCTACTTCAGGGTTGTAGATCCCGAACGAGCGGTAGTCGAGATACAGGATTACATGATGGCCACCTCGCAGATATCACAGACCTCCCTGAGGAGCGTTTTAGGCAAGGCCGAGTTGGATGAAGTTTTATCCCAGAGGGAGAAACTCAACGAAGAATTACAGAGAATAATCGATGAAGCTACCGATCAGTGGGGCATAAAGGTTACCGCCGTTGAGATAAAACATGTCGAAATCCCGGAGGATATGCAACGAGCAATTGCAAAGCAAGCTGAAGCTGAAAGAGCCAGAAGGGCGAGAATCATACTCGCAAAGGGGGAATATGAAGCCGCAGAAAAACTAAGGGATGCCGGAAATGTTCTGGGGGCGGACCCCATAACGCTCCGTTATTTAGAGGCTATTTCAGATGTCGCTAAAGAGCAGAATACCACCATCCTGTTCCCAATGGAGATGATGAAGCTCCTCAGGAAGATTAAGTCAGAATAGTTCTCGAGTTCTGTAAAATGGAGATCCTCAGAGAATTAGGTTTAAGGAAGAACTGGGTCTACGAAACGATTATAACAACCAGTAGAGATGGAAGGGTGAATGCAGCACCGATGGGGATATGGACGGATGATTTTGAAATAATTAGTCTCGATGTATATAAAACGACCGTCACATGCGGCAATATTCTTCAGAAGGGAGAATTCGTTATCAATTTTTTGACAGATATAGAGATGTTCTATAAATCGATATTCAATAAGAGCAAACTGGAATTTGAAAAAGCAGGAAATGTAGATTCCTTTTATTTGAAAAGCGCCGATGCATTTCTTGAGATGAGGGTTGTGGGAATAAAGGACTTGGGGGATAGAACAAGGATAACCTCGAAAATCATAAATTCAGAAATTAGAAAGAAGCCAAGATTGGTAAATAGAGCCGAATACCTCGCTCTTGAGTCGCTGATAGCATATTCAAAGCTACTATCCGTTTCCAAGAGGGATGGGGAATTTCTCGAAGAGAAGATCAAAGAAAACTATAGGGTCATATGTAAATCGGCTCCAGAATCGGAGTTTCAGAAGCTGGTACGGAAGTTACTGGAATTTCGGTAGGAATCTCCCTTGGCTTCATCCCGGTTCTGTTCATGTAGAGACGAGTCCACCAGACCGTGGATATGGGGGTTATAAATGCCACGTAACACCTGTAGGTGCTCAAACGGGACATGGAGCCACAGAAGGAGAGGATAGTTATAGTTGGATTTGAGTATGTCAAGTGAAATCCATTCTCAATGGTTTTATATGATAACATTCATAATTAACAATAATTAACTTAAGATAACTAAATTAAACTCTTTTCTCCGGCTGAATATGAGAACTAAATTTATTGTCAAAGGAAATGTCCAGAGAGTAAACATGAGGAGAGACATCAGGGATAGAGTCGTTTCTCTTGATTTGGTCGGTAAAGTTTACAATAAACTCAACCACGTAGAGGTTATCGCTGACGGCAAGAAAGAAAACATCAATAAACTCGAAAGGTGGTTGAGTTCACTCAAAGACGAGACAGATAAACGAAAAAACAGGATTGAAGAGATAAAGACTGAACTGGAGACTATCGAGGAGGATGTCACATCATTTTCAGATAAGATCATCCGTTTAGAGGAGGAATTGAACGGAAAAGAGAGGGAGAAAATCAAGAAAGGATTTAACGAAGACATAGCAAAGGAAATAAAACTTCTGAAACTCGAATTAAAAAACCTGAAATTAAAACAGATATCCAGGAAACAAGAACAAGTCGATAGAGAAAAGGAACTTAAAAGATTGGAAGTCATCCGTCGAGAGATATGGTCTATTGAACCTGAAAGGCTTACAAAAAAGGAGGGGGAAGAAAAGTACTCCCTCTTTGACATTATCGAGGATAAAGCAGATAAAGAGGCCGCTTTCCAAGAGAGGATATATCAAGCAGCAGATGATCTATCAGCCATACGAACATCAACAATCGATTACATGAACTTTGATAAAATCAGTCTTGACTTCGCTCACCTTGATGTGAAATACTCTGCCTTCTCAGATACCATGGGGGAATTTATTGACAGCCAAAACAATCTAATCGCTGAAATGAGAAAAGAACGGAAAGAAAGCGAACAAACAATTAAGACTTTGGTTGGAGATATAAAAAAATTGGTGGAAAAAATAAAGGAATAATTTACAATGATTTCTCTGGAATAAAGCCCGTTTCTCCTCCAAAGGAAAGCCAAACCCTAAATTTAGCGAGTAGTCAGCTTCAGTGTCCCATCCACCACCTTCTTTATTACCTCAAAATACAAAAAGATTGTAGAGGGGAAGATAAAATGGAAAAAATCGTAAATCTGGTGGAGCACGAATTTGCCCCCTCTGCGATGCATCTGGGAAAGAAAAATATAGGGGTAGATTACGATAAAGAGGCAGATACCCTCTATGTAAGTTTTCAGAAACCGCAGAGGGCAGATGACAGCGAGATGATCGGGAATAAAATCATTCACTACAAGAGGGGGAAGGTTGTTGGAATAACAATAATTAATGCCAGTAAGATTGGTAGAGGCTGCAGTTGATAAGTTCTTAGTGAAAATATAGAGTTATACGTAAATCGGCTCCGGGGTCGGGGTTTCGGGATCTGGTACGGAAGTTACTGGAATTTCGGTAGGAATCTCCCTTGGCTTCATCCCGGTTCTGTCCATGTAGAGACGAGTCCACCAGACGGATGATATAACCTGATCAGAGTATTTATATACGTAGGTACATATACTAAGTAGTTACTTATGTTAAGTGATCGCTTATGATAAAACAATTATTTCCCTACGGGAAGCCAGTGGTGGGCAAGGATCTTATTGACAGAAAAGAGATAATCTCTGAGATCATCTATAATGTTAAAGGAGGTCAGAGTGTGATCCTCGCTTCCCCAAGGAGGTATGGAAAATCATCGGTGATACTCGAATCCCTGAACCGCTTAAAGAGAGAGGGATACCTCGTGGGGTACATCGATCTCTTCGAGAAGACCTCATTGACCGAAATCGCCGAAGGTCTGGTAGAGGCGGTTCTTTCGAATGAAACAAGTCGCGCCAGGGATATATTGGCAATGGTGAAGAAAAATCTCTCAGAATTCGTGAAGAATGTCAAGTTCAAGACCCTCTGGGAGGATTACCAAATTATTCTGTCATTCGGTTCCAAAGAGATTGATGAATCAAAACTCATAGACGACGCACTCGATTTTCCTCAAGAACTGGCCTCAAAAAAGAACAAAAAACTCATTCTGGCCATAGACGAGTTCGGCGAGCTAACCAATTTAAATGGTCAGCTGATCAAGAAAATGAGGGCAAAATTCCAGAGACATGACATGGTCACCTACATATTCTCCGGAAGCCAGGAGAGTCTGATGAAGAAACTATTCACCAACAAAGCAGAGGCATTCTATGGTTTTGGAAAGATGCTAAAGCTGAAGCCTTTACCGGAGAAAGAGCTTGTAGACTATCTCTCCCATACATTCAAAAAAGGCGGATTTGAAGTCTCCAGGGGGGTTTGCTCACTGATAGCAAAAAGAACAGACTGTCACCCTCACTTCTCCAAGATACTGTCTCAATCTATTCTGGATATCGCCCTACAAAACAGGATGAGAACGATCGATAAAAAACTCATAGATGACGGCTTCAGACTGGCCCTGTTGCGAATAAAAGGGGAGTTAGACAGTGAGTGGGTTGTCCTGAGTAAGGCCACCCTTCAGAAGAGAATCCTGAAATTCTTGGCACATGAAAAGGGAAAGCTCTACGCCAAAGGCAGCTTCTCAGATGCAGATAGATCACAACTATATTTTGCCCTCAATGAGTTAGAACGGAAGGGGATTATCAGAAAGGAAGAAAAAGGCAAATATACATTTATCAATCCCTTTTTCCCTGAGTATATCAAACTGCTCGAAGAACATGCTGTATAGCCTATACGTAGATCGGCTCCGGGGTCGGGGTTTCTGGATCTGGTACGGAAGTTACTGGAATTTCGGTAGGAATCTCCCTTGGCTTCATCCCGGTTCTGTCCATGTAGAGACGAGTCCACCAGACGGTGATTATTGCAGTTACTATGAAAGCTTGGACCAACAGGTAGCCTATTACGAACAAGGGGATAAGCACTACGAAGGCAAAAGGGAGTATCATGCCGACAATTGAAATTATGGAAAAAACTACATTCAACGCAAGCCCAAAAATCCAACCCAGAGCCATCCCCATGATAACTATTAACAGAGACGCTAACTTGTTCTCTATAAAGAACCTGTAGCCCCTTCTGAGTCCATCAAAAGCCCCCAGATCGGAGACAACGATCGCGTATGAAACTGGAATCAAAATTATGTTCAAAACTACCGCATAAGCAAACCACAGAGAAACTCCTAAAACTGAAAATGCAACTGCAGCGTTCAATATATTAATGTAGTAGAATATTCCTGCTGGAAGCATTAATAGCAAAGAGCCCAGAGTTATAATGAGTTGTATAATGATCATTACAAAGAACAGGCTGAGAAACTTTTTCTTTCCGTAAAAAAGCATGTCAGATAAAGAGGTCTTTTCCATCTCCAGAGCAGTTTTTGCCATCCCTATGGCTCCGGCAGTGAAATACGAGACTATCAGCAATACGACGAGATGAAGAATGACAAAGAATACCACCACAAACAGTAACACATTTGTCCAGTTGATCAATAGGGGGTTTATCCAATAGATGTTAAGACCAAGATACCCCATGATAGAGTCCCTTGAAAAGTACAGGATGAGACCTACTACTAGTAAAAACAGGAGAATAAAAACAATCTGAAGAACAGGTGCTACTCCGATGACCAGATTCTTCCTCCATGTTCTGTATCCGTTTCTGAGTATATCCTCAATTTTTTCTGTCATTTTTTAGTAAGATCCATGTAAAACCTCGACCACCAGACCGTCGTCAGGGGGGATATGGCAAAGACTCCAATGATAATAGAAATAAAGATTAATGCAAAGAGCCAGACAAGGAAAAGGATCATCATCCCCGAATACATGAATGCCAGATCCATAACCGACGGGCTCATTGTTATAGGAACAGATAACAGACCAGCAGATAGAATCACCATGCTGAGTAGAAAAATACCCATACTAATGAACTCTACAACGTACTTAAGGAAGACAAAGACAAGAAAAACCAAAAGCTTGTTCTTCATAAAGAGATTGTAGCTCCTCTTCAGACCTCCGATTGCCCCTAAATCCGAGATCACTATGGCAAATGGAAACAGAGCAAATACGATGGATACAATTGCTACAAATATCTCGATGAAAGGTACTTTTATAAAGGCTTGAATAATTACTAAGACAAATCCAACCACTATGATAAATATAAGCAGAAGTATGTTTGCAAAGAACAGACTTAGAAACTTTTTCCTTCCATAGGAAAACATATCATCAAGGGATGTCTTTCCCGTTTCCAATGCAGTTTTTGCCATTCCTATGGCCCCTGCAGTGAAATACGAGTTGATTAACAGATAGATAAAGAAAAGAACAACCCCTAAAAGGATGATAAGTAAAAATGATACAAGCAGAGATGCGGGATTCATAAATCTGGCTGAATCAGACAGGTTGGATGCCAATTCGGAGAAATTCAAGATAAGCGGAATTCCTAGGAGCAGGAATAACAAAACCGTGAAAATGATTAATAACAAAAAGGAAGCGATCAGATTAAAAAGGAAGGGTAGTGCTATGTTGTGATTTTTTCTCCAGGTTATGTAGCCATCCCTGAGGACATTCTCTACGCCTTCAGCCATCTCATTAATTATTACGGAACATCTATAAATATATTCAGGTTTCCATTACAGAGATTTCAGCACCGTGATTATTTGCGTGCGTTCTTATGATGGTTCCTTCCATCTTATTTTCCTTAAAGAACTCATTCACTGCGGACTCAAGCTTTTTTGCGTTGTTATCCTCGACAATGCCATAGACTGCAGGGCCCCATGAGCTCTGACCCGCACCGTGTGAACCGGAATCGAGCATGCAGTCTATAAGACTCTTGATTATTTTCTCCTTGTAGATTCCGTGCTGAACCTCTTTAAAATAAAGGCCTACTTTCCTGTCAACGTCCATAAGCGCTTGTCCAAAGGTCTCTATGTCCCTTTCTATTAATGATGGAAGCATCTTCATCTGTAACAGCCTGCATATATCACCGGCTATCTTTGGCGAGGAAGGAATTACCTTTTTGAATGCCAATTCTTCATCCTTACCACTGAAGCCCCTCCTTATGGATGGAACTGTCAGGATAAATGTCCAGTTCTCTGGAAAATTATGGCGATAGGTTACAAAGGGTAGGTCTTCATTGCCATTAACACTCCTGCCACTGTCTATTATAAAGCCGCCTTTCCTGAATGCCTCTATACCTATTCCGGACATAATGCCCCTGTTCATTGTCTTTGCCAGATCCCTTACACCGATATTAAGTTTATTTAGATTGGATAAACAGGACGCTATTGCCAAGGAAAGCTGTGTCCCCGAGCCGAGACCAATATGCTCAGGTATTATCTCCTTTACATTTATCTCGACGTTTGTATCCACATTGTAACTTTGTGGGAATCTCTCTACAAGTTGTCTAACTCTTTCTGTATCCTTCCCTTTGATCTCTAATTTATCGGATGTCCTTGCTTCTACAAGAATGGATGGGTTGTTCAATGCGACCCCGATACTGCCATAGATTCTCCCAAGCTCGCCATTCAGATCGATCATGCCTAGATGTAGTCTTGAAGGTGCTTTTATTGTTACGTGCATTTTTGGTTTGTATTATAGAATTCAGCACAATTCCCAAGCGTAAAGTATATAGTAATTGCAATCTTAAAAGCTATTGTCTGAGCTCAAAATACTTTAAACGAGTGGAGTATTTATGCGTAATCTTATTTGTAATTATTTTCTCACCAATATCTTTATAACATCCCTATCCTTTAGAACATGCTCCTTACCAATCTTCTTTTTGGTTCTGCAGTCAATGGCACCGATAAATTTATCGCCTATGTCAGTATGAACCTTATAAGCCAGATCCAGTACCGTGCCGCCCTCTGGAACCAAGTAAGCATCCGGTAGAACGTTTCCCTTTGAATCTGTGAGCTTGTTTTCGTTTTCTACAGGGTAGACAACTATCTGCTTGAGAATATCCAAAACCGCATTATTTAGAGATTGTTGAACCCCCGTAGATCCAAATTTTTTCAGGATATTCTGTTTTATGAAATCCAGTGCTGTTCTCTGCTTTTCATCCATGTTCTTTAATACCTCGAAGTCAGAATCTCCAGGGATATATTTTATAAGATTGATTTTCTCGGCTCGCCTTAAAGCCAACTCTGCCTCAGAGCAGGTAGGAATTGCCCCATACTTTTCCATTAACCTGTCAAAATTTCCGGGATCCAGGTCAATCTTATTCCCACAGAGGATAATTGGCTTTGATATCTCCCTCAGTTTGATTGAAAAATTTCTAAGCTCATCATCACTCCAGTCTGGTTTTTCCCCCAGCCCTGCTCTGGTTATTGCCCCCTTAACATCTGTTTCGTCAACCTCAAGCCCGGAAAGTTGCTCGGTTAGCTCCTTTACCAGATTCTTTCCCGCATATTTGATCTTCCCAGAGATCTTTTCCCAATTTCTTTTTAAGATTCCGTAGAACCATAGATCGATCTCTTCCTCAAGAAATTTTATATCAAACTCTGGATCATATCCCTCTGTTGAATTTCCACTCTCATCCGTTCTTCCGGAGATATCAATAATATGGATTAGAACATCCGCCCTTCTGAGGTCGTCAAGAAATTGATTCCCTAAACCCTTACCCATATGTGCCCCCGGAACCAAACCTGCAACATCAATTACCTTTATCGGTACAAATCTCTGCCCCTCGATACAGTAGGAATTCTGCGGATCACAATCTATGTTAAAATCCCTACAGACACAATCTGTTCTTACATAACCAATACCGATGTTGGCCTTTGTTGTAGTAAATGGAAAACTCGCTATCTCTACATCTGCCAGGGTTAGTGCCTTGAAAAATGTACTCTTGCCAACGTTCGGTTTTCCTACGATGCCGATCTCCATTTTATCAACGCTTGGATTATTGTTATAGTGCACTCAACCGAAGGTTGATGTGCGCTGATATACGTCGGATATCTCCGACCGTTCGGTTTTCCTACGATGCCGATCTCCATTTTATCTGATAACCTTTAGAAACATAGCAAATGCTGAAATTATTACAATTACCGTCACCGATACAACGAATATCGTTGCTGGTGTGTCCTTTAATGTCCTGAAGAGATATACCTCCCCGGTTGCAGTCCCGGCAAAAATGCCTGCGTTAGATATTTGCAGATCACGGATATGGCCCTCTGTTTTATAAATCCATTTCCTTACCCCATTTAGGTTAAATGCATAAATTCTATCGTCCAATGTTGCCGCTATTGCCTGATTGCCTTCGATTGAGATTGCTATAATCGAATCACTAAGTTCCTCCTTCCATTTAAGCCCCCCTTCAACATCATAGAGATACAAACTTTTATCTCTCAAACCAGCAGCTACATAACTGTCAGAAGCATGAACGGAACCGATCTGATCGGTCAAGGTTTGCTTCCATTTCAGGTCTCCTTTAATATCGAAGAGGTAAAGGTCATTGTTACCGAGTCCAATTGCTATATAATCCCCTGATATATGCGCCGATCTGACATAGGAATTGAAAGTGATATTTTTTATCCAATTACCTTCCAGATCGAAAATACATACTCGTTTATCGGAGACAATAGCTATTGAATCCTCCAAAATTTTTACAAAAAGGATATAAGCGTCTGTCTTCTGCTTCCGTTTCAACTCTCCTTCTATATCAAATACGTAGAGATAGCCGTCTCTTGTACCAACGGAGATAATATCTTCAGATACGTGAATTGCATGGGGGTGATCCACGTAGCTCTCTAGATTTTTTGCCCATTTTATACTCTTATCATGACCCAAAACTGTAATATTGTTATCCATTGATCCAATTACAATAAGGTCTTCTGAGGCTGAGACAGAGGTTACCAGGTCATTGCTTTCATACCCCCATCTACGTCTGAAATAGGTGTCAAAAAAGTACACATAATTATCTTCCGAACCAACCGCCACGCCATTAGGAGACACAGATATAGAGCTTATAGCCCCCTTTGCAGAGTAGGTGTTACTGGGATTGACCCCCTCAGCAAAGACCGATCCAGAGATAAAAATCAGATACACCACTACTAGAAAAAGAAGTGCCTTTTTCATCATGGAATTATTTAAGATTAAATCGATAAGAATATTATGGAAATCGGAGAGATGTTGAATGAGATAGAAGAGAAAGACAAAAAGATAAACTCGTTTATAGTCCTTGACAAGAAGGGAATTTCCAGAAGAGATGTCCCTAACAAGGGCAAACTAAAAAACCTTCTTGTGGGGGTTAAATCCAATATAAATGTGGAGGGTTTAATAACCTCGGCTGGCTCCAAGACACTCGAGAACTATATTTCTCCATATGATGCAACCGTTGTGGAGAAAGTTAAAGCAGAAGGAGGTCAGATTCTGGGTATGCTTAACATGGATGAGTTTGCTTGCGGCTCCTCTGGTGAAACGTCTTTTTACGGAGCTACCGATAATCCCTCAGCCCGGGGACACATCTCCGGGGGTTCTTCAAGTGGATCTGCGGCATCAGTTGCGGCCGGTTTTGTCGATATTTCCCTAGGCACGGACACAGGAGGTTCTATCAGGAATCCTGCGTCCCACTGCGGCGTAGTTGGTTTTAAACCAACCTATGGGGTTGTCTCTCGTTATGGTTTGATAGATATGGCGATGTCACTGGACCAGATAGGTTCTTTTGCCAGGGATGTAGAAAAAGCCGCTCTCTTGTTGGAGACAATAACTGGGTATGATCCAAAGGATGAAACCTCTCTGAAACTAGATCCGGAATTCTACCGGTTTTTTAAAAATCTCAATCCAGGACTAAAGGGGATAAAAGTGGGATATGCTGATGAATTTGACAGATTGGTACAGGATAAGGGGATAAAGAAGGTAATTCATAAGGCCCTGAACAGATTAAGCTCGGCTGGGACAGAGATTATCGATGTGAGCCTTCCAAACCTGGAAATAGCCCTCCCTACCTATTATCTCAATGTATATGTGGAATTTTTCTCTGCAACAAGAAAATACGATGGAAGGAGGTATGGCCACAGGATAGAGGATGCCTGTGGAGAGGAGGTTCTTAGGAGAATTCTTCTTGGGAGTTACATATCTCAGAAGGAATATAGTGGAAAATATTACAAAAAGGCCCTCATGGCTCGATCCCTCATCAGAAAGGAGCTCTCAGATGCCTTAAAGAAGGTAGATGTACTTGTCGGTCCGACAGTGCCGAAGCTTCCACACAAGCTGGGGACAAAAATAGAGGATCCAATGATAATGTATGCCTACGATGTCTTTACAGTACCAGTAAACCTTGCTGGACTCCCGGCCGGGACGGTTCCAGCAGGAAAGGTTAACGGAATTCCTACCGGCTTACAGGTTACGGGCAAAGCACTGGATGATCAGAAGGTTCTGAATGTCATGTACGGGTTTGAGCAGTGCGGGTAAGTGAATGAAACGAACGCAACCCGCACATGTTTTGATCAAACTTTTCTTAAAAGTTTGGATCAGAAGGTTCTGAATGTCATGTATGGGTTTGAGCAGTGCTGCTGAGGCACAACGTGCCGAATGCAGCACAAAGCGTGCACCGATTTTGCGGTGCAATGTATGGGTTTGAGCAGTGCTGAGATGTTAATATATCACTATGTTACTATCCCAATATCTCATTCCCTCTCCTTCCAGGTAAACCAGACCAGAGCAAAAACTATGAGTAATCCTAAAAGGGTAGTAGCGGACTCATGAGAAAACCTGATAACACGACCAATTACAGAGGGTTCTCCCCGGGGGGCTTCGCCCAGAAATTGCAGATATATTATAGAAAGTACAAGAATAGACAAAAGAGCCAATAAAGCAATTATTGTATGTCTTTTCAATTAAACCACCATTAGTATACTAGATTCTTCCTTAATATCTTACCCTTAAAGCCCATTAGGGCCTTAGATCTCAGATCTTCGAGGTTATTGGAAAAAAACAGATGACTATTGCATTTACAATCAGAGGATCCAAAGCCCCGAACTGGGTTGAAATATTTCTCTAAATTTTTCGCGAGTTTGCATTCCTCTCGTTTGCTGGATTCTGTATAGATTATCTCCCTTACATGCGCATTTTCGAGCAGATAATCAATATGCCAGAATAATTTTTTCTCCTTTCTTATATGCCTCTCAATCCTCTTCTCCAGGTTGTTCATTGCGGAGCCAACATATGCATAGAAACCCTTCTGGAATTTTATCCTACCCAATTTTCCTATCTGAATCTCCATATCCCGTGGAAGTTCTATAATCAAGATGTAGGACCCTTTCATCCTAACTCAGCACCAAATTCTCCTAAAGAGAAATGAATAGCGTCCAGTATTAATGTCTTTCTGCCCAGAATCGCTCTGATATTTTTCAGTTTTGATCCTTCCGATAGATAGGAGGAGTTAAATGCGAAATTCAGAAAGATAGCTAATGTGGAGGGAACCCTTCCAAGGTGTAGAGAATTTTCCAATGGTTCTTCGCCTATGAAGATGTCTACCCCCTCCGGGGCCTTTTCTGTCATCAGTAAGAGATTTATGGGCAATGATTCATTCACTGCTTCCTTTTCTATAGCTTTCAATTCATCTTCTCCCACGAGAACGCACAATTCTGGAGGCTCGAATTTATGCTTTACCCCTTCGACTATATCCAGTAATTCAAAAACGGCTCTTGCAACAATAGTTGAATCAGAGAAATCTACTAAGCTGTGAAGTTTTTCCCTGTAGTCCTTTGCCTCTTTTACAGTATTTATCTCAACCCCGGAGAGAAGCTTTACCAGGGGCAATGGTTTGGGCCGGGTATAAACTGTATCAGATTCCTCCGCAAGCCTTATCTTCGTTCTTGCTAGACTGAACAATTTCTTTGTACCCCTGATCGCAAATCTGTCCATCTTGTTATTAAAATTGATTAAGAAACCTTATATTTGTCTATTAAATCACCAATAACCCTGAAGTCATCCAACATAAGCCCCTTAATCCCGGGATTATAGAGCGCCGATGCTGGATGGTACACTGGAACGATCTTAGAATTTCTATCTTTGACATCGAAGATCTTGCCGTGGATCCTTCCGATGCTCTCGGGTTTGAAGCCAAATTTCTCTAGGGTGTATCTCGTTGCGAAATTTCCCAGGGTAACAACGATCTTAGGTTTGATGAGTTCTATCTGTCGATCCAGATGGGGGGTACATGCGTCGATCTCTTCTCTGGACGGATCTCTGTTCCCCGGAGGGCGGCATTTTAGAATATTTGCAATATACACCTTCTCCCTGTTCAGATTAATTGAGCTTAATAATTCATCGAGAATCTCTCCAGCGGCTCCTACGAAGGGAATTCCTTCTATGTCTTCATTCCGCCCTGGTGCCTCTCCTATGAGCATTATATCTGCATTGATATCGCCAGATCCAATAACTGGGTTTTTTCTAGTCCTCCAGAGCTTGCATCTCCTGCAGTTCCTTACCTTTTCTAAGAGTTCTTCCATGTTATATCTAAGTGTATTGTAAATTCAACCCCCTATAAATTTGATAACTTTGGATAAATTTTTGGGGATGTAGCGGACTTTGTCCGACACGTGTCTGAACCTTCGGTTCAGCCACATGCAATACCTTTTCTAACAACCCTTTTGCTTCGCAGATAAGGGGTTTCACCCCTTATCAACCCCAAATTCAAATCTTGATTAGATTTTTGGTCAAGCTCAGCCCTTTTAGAAAAAGCGCTGGCGGAAAAAATCCATGTTAAATTTTTGCTCGAGCTTTTCTAAAGCTCGATGGTCAAGGTTTTCCAAAACTTGAGCGTTGACGGAAAAAATTTCACATAAATTTTTGGGATGATAGCCCTT
>DAOVSE010000069.1 GCA_030633595.1 Candidatus Altarchaeota archaeon | reverse complement strand
GCCCTATTAACGACCGTCATACATACAGGAAGCCTCATCCCGGAAACTATGAAGAGGACCTCGTTCATTAGAGCCAATCCCTGAGAACATGTTGCCGTGTACGTCCTCGTCCCTGTTGCGGAGGCACCCAGACAAGCGGAGATCGCGCCGAACTCTGACTCAACCCTAATGTATTCACCATCCAGTTCACCATCCGCCACAAAATCGGAGAGCCTCTCTACAATGTGAGTCTGGGGCGTTATAGGATAGGCTGCAATAACAGCCGGCTTTACCATCTTCACAGCCTCTGCAATCGCATGTGAGGCCTCCATAATCTGTTTTGTCATTTTCTGTATTTGAATTCGTCGTAAAGGAAGATTATTAAACAGGAAATTATCCACCAAAAAGCTGCTGTAACAAATAAAACTGGCACATCAAACAATAAAAAAGCAAGTGGATCATCATTCAAACAAAAAGGCGGTATGCCTAGAGTACAAATAGCATACGGAAAACTCAACATAAAGAAAAATATGAGTACTATAGTAACCTTTATACCAACAGGTAGAAAATTTAAAAGATCAAACAAGTGAATTAAACCAATAATAAAACCTACTGCCATTAAAGTAAAAACAAAATTCTTCCTCCGATTCGGCTTCAAAAATTCCTTCCAGTTCATTTCTCCTCCATTCAGCCTTTAAGAAAGGCTGGCGAAATGACCTATCTTCGGCTAATTAAAATCCGAAGGATTTTAATTTTTCAAATCGCCTCGACAGGTCTGAATAAATCAATCCTAAATTTATGATTCTCTAACTATTTCTCCTCCATAACCATGGTTATTGCCTTGGCTGGACATTCATTAGTGCAGATGCCGCACCCCTTACAGTAGTCCAAATCTGCCTCGAATTTTCCATCGGCCCTCTTCTTTATACAACCCTCCGGACAGAGACTCCAGCATATTCCACAGCCCGTGCATTTCTCGAAATCGACAACGGGCCTCTTTGATCTCCAGGCCCCTGTCTTGGTTTTCTTCGTGGAGCCGTCGCTCTTCAGGACCGCACCGATCGTTATTTCCTTGTCATTGACCTTTAGCTTAACGTTTTCGAAATCGATCATTTTTTACATTCACTCGCCTTCTGATGCGTTTTTTCTACCAGAGTGACATTCTTTTCGGCAAGTTTTTCAGGGAAATGTTCCCTTACAGCCTCGCATATTGACTCCTTATTTATCTCGCCCGTGAATGCTGCAAAAGCCCCCAGCATTGCAGTGTTGACTATGTCCCTACCCAAAACATCAAAGGCCAGAGAGGTTGCATCAATAGTATAAATTCTTGCGTTTTTGATGTCAAATTTATCCGGATCCATCTCCGTATTTATGATGACCTCACCACCCTTCGACAATCCCTCAGTTATGTTGACGACCTCAAAGAGTGTTGGGTCCAGAACAACCAGGATGTCTGGCTCGTAAATAGCACTCTTTCTCCGGATAAATTCATCGGAAATTCTGGTAAAAGCCTGAACTGGTGCTCCTCGTCTTTCAACGCCGAATTTAGGAAACGCCTGAGAGAATTTCCCGTCCCTGAATGCCGCTATAGCCAGTAAAGTGGCGGCGGTTACAGCACCCTGCCCCCCTCTGCCGTGAAACCGTATTTCCCTCATCTTTGTCTTTAATTATATGAATCAAAATAAAAATATTATCATTATTTTTCATTACAATTAGTATTATTAATTGAAATCTCCATTATATTAAACCATGGACGAAAATGAAAGGAAAGGTCATGAACTACAGGGGAGGAAGGCGAACGCAAAAAACGAACCAGATGATCATTGCACCGGAGAGATCTTCCTCGAAGGACGATGCCTCCAAGCTAATAGGAAAGAAGGTCGAGTGGACAACACCCAGTGGGAAGAAGATCAACGGGGAGATTTCCAGGATCCATGGCGGGAAAGGTTACATCATCGCAAGATTCGAGAAAGGTCTCCCGGGACAGTCTTTGGGTACCGAGGTTGATATTACGGATTAATCTGAATTTTTGCTTTTAATCACCATATTAATTAAATCTTAACCGATTTTGCGGTTGTGCCGCTGTAGCTCAGCTTGGGAGAGCACCAGGCTGAAGACCTGGGTGTCGAGGGTTCAAATCCCTCCGGCGGCAAACCCTTTAGAAAAGTGTTTGCATCCCCAAAGGGAATTCACTTTTGTGAATTCAACAAGCTGTTTTCTGGGAAAGTTAGGCGGCGGTGTCCGAGAAGTGGTGAAATTGTCGAATATTATACTCACAAGTCAAATGTCACACTTCGCTTGACACTAGTTTTTAATTTGAAACATATAAGCAAACAGCATTTTAATTGGTTTTCGGACACCGCCAAAGTTAGGCACTACAATCAAGCTTTTCTTTCAAAAAGAAAACCTTGACCAAAAGAAAGGAATTCACTTCGTGAATTCGACAGATCCCTGTTCCCAAAAAAAAGTTAGACACTACAGATATACCTCACGCCGGAATCTTCTCCGTGAGAACGGAATCAGCATATCTATCAGACAGAACCTTATCGATCTCGAAGAGTTTCTGGACTATTGGATTTTTTCGATTTATGCGGTACATGTCAGATTTTCCAACCTTTCTCGTTCTCTCGATCATGCCCGATTTGATCAATCTGTCCCAGAACATCTCCATGGTGTTGAAACTAACCCCTGAGAGCTCCGCTATCTGCGTTTTTGGGTAATCAAATATGTAATTCTCCATCAGGAAGTTCAGCACCCTCAACTGTGGATAGTCTCCCAGCGTCTGCAGAAGTATCGATTTCGGTTCGTTCATATAAAATATTGTAGCATCTCATATATACAAATCAGATATAACATATCATTTTTTGAAATATTATTTTAGAGTATTTTAGAGATTGGATTCTAAGTAATAACATGGAGGATATTGAGATCAGAGTCTGGCTTCTCTACAAGTTGAAAAGAAAGGGCTGTTGGGGCAATGGACACATCTCAGCCGACAATCTGGTAAAGGGACAGGGTCAGGAAGGGACTTCTGGTTAAATTTCCTCATGGGAGAGAGATGCACTATCATCTAAATAGGAAATTCATAAAGGAGATTTACAGGTTGCTTGAAGAATTTGGACCATGATAGCAGACAGAGTTAGGCACTACATCCATAATCTGAATGGGGCATCTTCTTCGTTTCGGTATAAACCGAAAGAAATAGCAAGTTTTTTATATCTCCTTGGGCTAATAATGATACAATGAGAAAATTCAGCATATTACCTGTATTGCTTGTAGTCGGAATTTTCATTAGTGGATGTGTCGAGGAACCAACACCTCCAGGGGAAACAACAACAACAACAATTCCAACATCTCTAAAAACAGGGCCAACCAACCTGTCCGGCGTTCAAACAGAAAAACTGAGCTTTTTGAAATATTATTCTCTAACCCCGCTGGATGTTGAACTGAAGGTTTCCCAATACGATCTTCCATTAAAAACAGGTGACATAAATAATTATAATGATTTCTCCGGAAAGATCTCCCTGAGCAGTGAGGCATCAGCTCTGTTGGAAGAAAATGGTTTTGTGGTTATCAATAATCCACTCAACTCAGGGGAAGAATATATCACAAAACCCTATAAAACCCTGAAGGACAGGGAGATACCAATTTTCATCACATCGGATTCTCTGTTGCATTTATATCACATACAATTCGACGAAACCCTGCGGCAGATAGAAGAAAGGGAATTCTATGACAGGATCTGGGAGATCAGTAATGAGTTACTGGATGATTCAGTAGGAAAATACAACGGCGCCTCGGGAGACCTGAAGGAGGCATATAAAAGGAATGTCGCCTACCTCTCTGTCGGATTGGAACTGTTAAAACCAAAAGAAGATCAGCTTTGTCCATACAAAAATGAGTGGGAATGTACAGATGCTTATTTCAAGGAGGAGGACTTACAAAAATACAAATTTGAGATCCCCGATTTTGTAAAAGGAGATGTTGAAAAAGAACTAGACTTAATAGAAAAACACGAGGGATTTTCTGAATCGCCAATCTTCATTTACAAAGAGGATTATTCCCAATACGTCCCGAGAGGACATTACACGAGATCAGAAAAACTAAAGAACTACTTCAAGGCGTTTATGTGGTATGGTCGAATTTCAATGCTACTCAAAGGAACTGGTCAGGTTGAAGCCGGGGAACCGTGTAATGATTTTCCTCCCTGCAAGGCTCTTATCTCGTTATACGATGCTAAAATACAAACAATGCAGGCGAGTTTGATATCATCAAAATTTGCAGAAAGTCAAGAACTGAAAGGTAAATGGGACAGAATTTATTCAGTAACAGCATTTTATGTTGGATTGTCAGATGATTTAGGGCCTTATGAATATATTGAGGCAATGAATTATGTTCTTGGAGATTCATTTGATCCGAACGATCTAACGGAAGAGAATATCGGGAAATTAAAGGCAAAATTAGCTGAATATAGAGCACCCAAAATATACGGCGGGACTGGGGATGTTACCCTTTGGCCACCGTTCACACCCGAGCAGGCAGACGAGGTTTTGGGAATTACGAAAGGATTCAGGTTGATGGGGCAGAGGTTTATTCCGGATTCATATATGTTCTCTAATCTGGTTTCACCTTATGTCGGGATGTATTCTGGGAAAAATTGCGCTCAGACTTTTACCTGCGAATCCACAGCTGGTGGGCCAGCAAGATGCTTCCCCCGCGGTTTGGATGCAATGGCTATTTTGGGTTCAAAAAGAGCAAAAGAACTCTTAATAGAATTGGGTGATACAGAATATGAGGGCAGAGCTAAGGAAGGGAATAAAATTACCTATGAAACTCAGTTTAACAAACTAGAAGAAGAGTTTGACAATTTTACTGCAAAAGATTGGCAGAAAAATCTTTACTGGAGTTGGCTTTATGCTTTAAAGCCTTTATTAAAGGAATTTCCGGAGGGGTATCCAACATTCATGCAGACCCGGGCATGGCAGGATAAGGAATTAACTACCGCGTTGGCTTCATGGACTGAGCTGAGGCATGATACAATATTGTATGCAAAACAGAGTTATACGATGGGACTAACATCTATGCCTATGCCTCCACCAGAAAAACCCGTTGTCGGCTATGTTGAACCAGTTCCCGAATTTTATAATAGATTACTATCTTTAACGAGAATGACCTCCAAGGGCTTGGATGAGATGGAGGTCTTGGATAATTCAGCGAGATACAGATTGCAAAACCTGGAAAGAATTCTGGAGAGACTGGTTGAGTTATCAGAAAAGGAATTGGAGAATGAGGAATTAGAAAAAGAAGACTATGAGTTTATCAAGAACTTTGGTGAGGAGCTGAATGCCGTAATTTCAGAGGTAGATGATAAAGCGAAGAAGACAACCATTGTTGCGGACGTTCATACCGACGGTAATACAAAACAGGTTCTTGAGGAGGGCGTCGGCTACGTTGATCTGATCGTCGTTGCCTACAAAGTCCCGGATGGGAGAATCCTGATCGGTGCGGGTCCCGTTATGACCTACTACGAGTTCAAACAGCCCATGAAGGATAGACTCACAGACGAGAAGTGGAGAGACATACTCAAAGAAAATCCCCCGGAGAAGCCGGAGTGGGTCTCTAATTTTGCTGAATGAGAAACTAACTACTGAGTTTGTGTTTCACCACGACTTTTTTCTATTGACTCGTTTGTCTGGCAACAGCATGTGTCATATCTCCTATCTAAACATAAGTTCTGTGACTCTATCTTTTTCCGTGACTCTATCTTTTCCTCAAGTCGTATATCGCATTCAAACCGGTTCAGCCTGCATTTTCCGCCAAGATAGCCATTATCGAGGCAGTATTCTATACAAGTTGAGTCTATTGCCAGTGTTGTTGTCGTTGTTGATGTCGTGGATGTGGTAGTGGAGGTTGTTGTGGTCGTAGTGGTTGTTGTCGACATAGTTGATATCGTTGTCGTCGTCTCCTCTACTTTCTCTTGAATGCATCCCGTAAACAGTATGAGGCTGATAATAAGTAACGATAACATCACGTTTCTCTTCATCCCAAAAACCTCGTTTATATATAAGATCGGTTTTATAATAGCTGTTTTATGGTCTTGTTCCTAATTGGACCACATTTTTACAGGGTGTTAGATCCTCGCCTTTCTGAACGGAAACTCCCTGATCAGTTGCTGCATCTTCTCTTTATCGACGAAGATTTCATCTCCGATAGAGATTTGTAGTTCTCTGGTAACAATCCCAACCTCTACGACAGGGCATCTGTGCTTTGCGGCGATCTCAACAATTTTTTTTACCTCTTTTTTTGGAATTCCGATCAGGTAGGTCCCCATATATCTTGTAACTCTGGGATACGGAATACTAGTGATTCTTATACCCTTCTTCGATTTTACGAGTATCTCGGCAATATTCCCAAACCAGCCACCCCGTGAAGCATCCTTGGATGCGTGAATCTCTATATCGCTTTGGATTATGTCCATGAATGCCTTAAATTTTACCTTTGCTCTGTGGACCCGTTCTCCAATTTCACCCTCAACGACCTCGCCGAGCATGAAGATTCTGTCTCCCGTTCTTACTCCACAATCTGGAATCGGGTTTCCCACCAGCTTGCCAAAAACTGTGAAGGAGATACATGGCTTTAAATCACTCTCTATCTGCGTATTTCCCCCAACGATGGGAACCCCCAGGCCAGTACTCTGTTTTTTCAGGTCTTCAGAGATCTCCTTTGCTTGCTCCATGCTATCTACCTGCATCGCATTTAATGCAAATATTGGCTTTCCACCCATGACAACGATGTCGGAACAGGTATGAATTAATCCCGTTTTTCTTCCGATTTTTAATGGATATGGACCCTCCATATTCACAATAGTATCTCCCACAATGATGGCGTCATCCCCCTGTCTAATGCCAAATAAAAGTTTTTCAACCTTCTCATCCATGTACCAGAACGTTCTTCTAACATCGTTAGTTTCCAGCATATGTTCTACAGAGCGTTTGATATCCTCTTTCATGTTAATCTAAGATTAAGAAAACAAGGAAATAAATCAGATGACGGTCAGCTCACCCCAGCCTTTAATAAAGGTTGATCAAACGAGCCACATACGCTATAACCCTTTAGAAAAGGGTTATTTTGCGAATGAAATTCGCAAAGCCATAAAATTGCCACAGGCAATTTTAATGTCATCCCAAAGTATATGAATCAATGGGTTGATAAGGGCATGAAAGGCCCTTATCGCTAGTGGCTCTTGATTATTTCAATTGTTTGGTAGTCAGCTCGCCCATCAGTCATCACAGATCAGCGGTTGTTCATATCATCATACTACCATTAATATCTGGGATTTGGAGAATAAAGGTCATCAGTGCGGTTAAGCGACTAAAAGGAGCGCACGCCGCACCACATGATCCAAACTGTGTAACAGTTTGGGTTTGAATCATCATACTACCATTAATATCTGGGATTTGGAGAATAAAGGTCATC
>DAOVSE010000057.1 GCA_030633595.1 Candidatus Altarchaeota archaeon | reverse complement strand
TATCTCTCTCTGATGTTCAATCTTTACTCGCTCATAGATAAAACGATAGATATCTTCTCTCAACTGCATCCAGATGGGGCGTGTCTTTGGCGGTGGAAGATGTCTGATAGATAGTTGATTAGCTAAGAAGAAGGTAAATCCAAACATCCTTGCATTTATCAAAAAGTCTATATCCTCTCCTCTCGGGACATTAGGGTCAAAAGGAACAACAGTAAAAAGATTTCGATGAATAACCAGGTTCCCACCAAATACAAAAGGTGTCTCTTTCAACCTTGGTTCGGTTCCAATGACCTTATCAAATGCCTCATTCATCCTATCATATTGGTCCCAATATTCCATATAGGGGCGAAAAGGTTTTTTAACGTGGTAGTCCCCATCTGGTTGAAGATAATATCCGGCTATTGCGTTAACAATCGTCCCTCCTGTAGTTTTACCGATATGTTTTTTAGCTTTCGTCATGAATTCCGGATCCTCAAATATCTCGTCATCGTCAATTAACACCGCTACTTCTGAACCTAAGATATGTGGAATGAACATACATAGATTTCGAATGTTGGAATATCCCTGGAGTTGGAGAAGGTCAATACACCCCTCTTTACCCTCACTAATCAATACGTCATGTATCTGCCTTAGCTGGGAGTGCCCGAATAGCAATACTTCTACCCCCGTAGTAGGGGAAGCTGATTTGATGATATTGGCAACCTTCTTTTCAACCTCGGTTTCAATATCTTCTGCAGTGGCAACAGCAATTACCACCAGTTGAAAATCTTTATCTTTCAGTACAGCTAAACTCTGTATAGCTCTACGTAAGGTACCTTCTCTATCTAATGGAGTGGGGTGGTCATAGATACCATCTCCCTCCTTCCAACCATCCTCACTTTCCCTTGCCCAATATGATGGGATCACAATTGTAACTTTCATACTTAATCTCGCCATTTAGTGCCCAATGAGATGGGGATATTGGGTTTTTAGAGAAATATAGATATATACAAATTTAGGAGAATATAAATTGTAATCAGCTCTTAGAATCCCATCCCCCCATTATCCCGATTACCTCCTCATCGGAGACGTCGCACCAGTTTCTGTAAACTTGGGCTACTGCCTGGAAGAATACTGGTTTTTCCAAAATTACTATTTCATCAACCATTTTACCTATTTCTTCTGCAACCGCTCTTCCTGAAACAGGCGCCGCTACTATAATTTTTCTTACCTTTTTGTTCTTGCAGAGCATTATGGCTGCTCGCATTGTGGAGCCCATGGCAATGCCATCGTCAACCAATATGACAACTCTGTTAGTAATCTCTGGTAATGGCCTGCCTTTTCTCAAAACCTCTATTCTCCTCTTGATCTCCTGTTTCTGCTCTTTTATAATTCTATCAATTGTTTCTTTTGAAAGCCAGCGCGCAGCATCCTCAAAGATAAATGTACTTTCATCCTCCGCAATTGCGCCGAATCCAGCCTCCGGGTTGTCTGGATAGGGCAGTTTTCTTGATACTAATATAGAGAGGTCTGCGTTCAGATATTTGGCAACCTCGTAGCCGACTTCAATACCACCCCTTGGAATGGCAAGAACCAGAACTTTTTTGTTTTTATATTTTTCTAACGCTCTGGCAAGCCTTTCGCCAGCATCCTTTCTATCTTCGAACATGTTACCCCTCAAGAATATTACCTTGGTAGGTTATAATCATGTATTACTATATTTAATGTTTTAGAATGAAGAAGGAATTCTGGGATCACATCAAGAAATTCTCGGAGAAGCTGGCGAAGGAGGATGACCTGTTTATAGTGAGTCACCACGATGCGGACGGCATTACAGCATGTGCTATAATGGTAGATTTACTGAGAAAATTGGGAAAGGATGTGGAGTTCACGATACTAAAGCAGTTGGACAGCAACAGCATTGGAAAGATTCTGGATATCAATAAAACCATGATTTTCACGGATATGGGCTCAGGGCATCTGTCGCTCCTGAAAGAACATGGCATAGAGGATTTCTATGTCATTGATCATCATCCTCCCGAATCCGAGTATGAACGACAGGTAAACCCACATTTCTATGGCTATGATGGCGGCATCGATGTGAGTGGTTCTGGGATGGCATATTTTGTCGCGAAGTCCTTGGAGCATCGGGAAAATGCGCATATAGCACTGGTTGGCGCGGTTGGTGACATGCAGGATTCCAAGGGCAAATTGAAATCGTTGAATAGAATCATCCTTGATGACGGAGTAGAACAGGGCACATTGAAGGTACGAAATGATCTAAGACTTTTCGGAAGGCAGTCCCGGCCGTTAACCCAGATGCTGACTTACGCATCGGATCCGTTTTTGCCCGGATTGACGGGCAGACGCGATAATTGTATTGCGTTTTTGCAGAATCTTGGGATTGACCTTAAGAGGAATAACGGTGAGTTGAAGACATACATAGATCTAACATTCGAGGAGAGGAAAAAACTGGCTTCAGCTGTCTATATTCACCTGCTGGATTGCAACGTTCCGGAGTTTGTGGTCCAGGGGATGATAGGCGAGGTTTACACATTACTCAACGAAAAGAAGGGTACAGAGCTCAGGGACGGAAAGGAATTCGCAACTCTGCTGAATGCATGCGGAAGGCAGGATAAGTCAGAGATCGGTGTTCAGGTTTGTCTGGGCGACAGGGGAGAGTACTGGACAGAGGCAAGGGGCATACTTCAGAAACACAGGAAGATGTTGAGGGAGGGTATTGAATATCTTGCAGAGGTCGGTACCGAGAGTATGGAAAATTTCAATTACTTCGATTCCAAGGGTTTGATAACTGAGACTATTGTTGGTGTAGTGGCTGGAATGGCATACGGAGCAAGAATAATTCCCCCGAACAAGCCGATCCTGGCATTTGCGGATGACAGGGACGATCCTGGATTTTTGAAGGTCTCTGCGAGGGCAAACTGGGGTTTAATCAGGGGGGGGATACATTTAGGGAATGCCATGAGGGAGGGTAGCAAAGCCGTTGGCGGCGATGGAGGGGGTCATGATATTGCGGCTGGAGCCCGAGTTCCAAAGGAGAAGAAGGATGATTTCCTTAGAGGTGTTGACGAAATCTTTAACAAGCAGCTAAGGGGTTAGTTTTTATATATCAATTCTAATAGATTACCTCATATGCTATAACAAGGCTCGTTCTTGGATGGAACGGATTTCGGTCTTTTCCATGCCGGGATTTAATTACAGATTGATAGTTAATTTTGGTTCAGAATGGCAAGAATTTACGCGAGAAAGAAGGGCAAATCCGGCTCAAAACACCCATACAGGTCTTCAAAACCGGATTGGGTACCCTACGAGGGTAAAGAACTAGAGGATCTTATAGTAAAGCTGGCAAAGGACGGAAATTCTCAAAGCAAGATCGGAATCATTCTCAGGGATCAGTATGGAATACCCAGTGTAAAGGATTTAACGGATAAGAAGATAGGCCATTTCCTAAAGAAGAATAAGTTGGCATCAGATCTGCCCGAGGACATTCAGAATCTCATGAGAAAAGCCATAAACCTGAGAAAGCATTTGGAGCAACACACAAGGGACAAGCACAACAGAAGGGGTATGCAACTTATTGAATCAAAGATCAGGAGGCTCGCAAATTATTATAAAGGAACTGGCAGATTGCCTAGAGATTGGAAATATGAGCCGGAGAAAGCGAGATTGATGATCTAAAATTCAAGATGAAATTCAAAGCCGTATTGAGAACGGAATCAAAGGATGCAAAAAGCGTCGCATCAGCACTTGATGTAGATAATATCAAACTGGAAAAACTTCGGGTTGAGACAAAAACAGAAAAAGACAAAATACTGACCAAGGTAGAATCTAACAGCATGAATACATTGATAAATACACTGGATGATATAATCTCATGCCAGATTACGGCAGAGAAAATTATCGGGTAGAAAATGGCGAAGAAGATAAGTTCATGGAAGCAAAAATTGGTCTATACAATAGTTGCACCGGAGAATTTTGATTTTAAGGAGCTCGGGGATACCATAGCAAAGGACCCCAAGAGTCTGATTGGAAGGACTATAGATGTTTCATTGAGGGATATGACCGGGGATAAAACAAAGCAACATTTGAAGATAATCTTTGAGATAAATGAGGTCAAGGGCAACAAGGCACATACAAGATTCAGGGTATTCAATGTCAATCCCGGATATCTGAGATCTAGGGTTCGCAAGGGCTCGAGCAAGATAGATTGCATACACAGGATTGATATAGAGCCAAACCTGGGGGTTCAGGTCAAGGTTATGGCAGTTACACATCAGAATATAAAGACCTCAAGGGGGAGGGACATAACGGCCAAGATATCTGAGATCCTAGATAACTACAAGAATACGAAATTAGATGATTTTATCCAGTCTACCCTCTTTGGAAAACTCGGTACAGAGATATACAGGGAGGTAAAGAAGATAGCCCCCGTCAGAAGGGTCGAGATAGAGCAGGTTCGGGTTCTTTAATCTGTTTTATCGTATAGAACCTCTTTTTCCGTCAGATCAAGAACGAGAAACCTTTTACTCATTTTTTCAAGAACGCTGGAGTTTTTTATCAATTTTACAACATCAGGTGCTTTACATCCTGATTTCGAACTCAGCAACAGGACAGCCAGATTCGGTGAAAATTCCAGGACACACCACAAATGCTTTAGAATTTCATCGAGGTTGCCAAATTCAATGGTAAATACTATATTCGGCTCAAGCCATATGAGGTCTATCTTGCCGAGATTTATACCGTACCGGATTACGGAGGAGTCCTTTCTAACAGTGAAGCCATGGTTTTCCCCAAGACCTTTGTAATAATCTATCACAGCTTCCCTGTAGGGAAGTTCTGAATTTTTTACATATTTCTCAAGCTCCTCAAAATTTGTTAGTATATCTATCATTCAAAATCCCTGCAGAATTTTATTGCTTCAGGAATTCTCTCTATGCAGTCTGTTGCGGTTAATGAATGACCAAATTTCTCAAGGGCAATATCACCAGCAAGCCCTGAAAGGAAGGCTCCTGCACAGGCCGCCGTAAACCCATCTGTTTTACATGAAAGGGCCCCGACGATTCCTGCCAACATATCTCCGGTACCACCTACCGTCATACCCACATTTCCGGTACGATTAAGCCTCGTTTCCCCCCCGTTTGAGATCACATCCGTTGGACCTTTGAGAAGTATAACGCTCTTCTTTTTCTTTGCGAATTTTTCCACCATCCTTACCCGTTCATCGAAATTTTCATCATATTTCCCGAACAATATCTCAAATTCCCTTGCATGGGGTGTTAGTATAAAATTTTTCTTGACGTGTTTTACCTTTATCAATTTCAGTGCATCGGCATCCAGGATTACCGGCTTATCGATTTTTCTGAGGAGTTTTTTTAGTGCATATCTTGTTTCATCCTCAGTTCCCAGACCATTTCCAATAACTATGGAATCAAAATTCAGTTTTAGTATCTTCTCCACATCATCCATTTCCAGATAAAATTCTGATTTTAATGGGCTTACTATCAGGTCTGGGTCGAATTGCATTCTTCTAGATACGTAGACGGGACTGCATACTATCACTAAGTCAACCCCGGTTCTTAGGGCTGCCCTGCCAACCAGTGCAGGTGTTCCGGTAAACTCTTTACTGCCGCCTACTATGAGCAATCTTCCGAAGTCACCTTTGTGTTCGTTTCCCACTCTCCTGGGCATTGCAAGATATACATCTCCTGGACCGCAGTAAATTTCAGCTTCCTTTGGAATTCCTATATTTACAACCCTTGCATCTGCAGTTTTTGCCAGATGGAAGGAGAGCGTTAGATCGGCGTTAATCCCCGGGGTTGGGCAATCGACAGCTATCTTATAAGCTCTTGATGAGTTTATAACCTCTACAATGCTTTTTATTGGTTCCCTCAACTCACCCTTTACACCAACGCCGAGCAAAGAATCTATGATGAGATCAAATTTCTCCAAGTCTTTCCTTATCTTTTCGCAATCTCTGGGATCTCTAATAATCTCAATCTCAATAGAGTCCAGCCTTTCGATTACGTCAAAATTCTTCTGGCACTCCTTACTTCTCTTTCCAGCTAGTGTATAAACCATTACCCTCTTTCCGATAGAAGAGAGATGCCTTGCAGCGACTAAACCATCACCGCCGTTATTTCCAAGACCAGAGAATACTGCTATAGAATTAAATTTTTCCGAGTTTTTAGCTATCTCCTTCCCGGCATTTTCCATTAAAACAAGACTTTCAATTCCCAGATAGGAAGAGTTCATGTCAACAGCTTTGCTTATCTCTGAAGAATTCATTTTAACCATAAGCAGGGGTTGGAGCCTCTTCTCTCTCAATGATCTCCTCCTCGTATCTCTTCATGTCGATCTTAGAAATAGATGGTTTTATCTTTTTTATTGCTTTTTCAAAGTGCTCTCTGGTGACTGTGTCGGATTTTATGTCTCTCCTTAGTGCGATCATAGCGGCCTCTCTGCAAATTGCCTCGATATCGGCACCGCTATAGTCTTTTGTTTTATCAGCCAGTTCCCCGGGATCAACCCCCTTTAATGGCATATCCTTTGTGTGTATCTTGAATATCTCCAGTCTCGCATCTTTATCCGGGGCGGAAACCAATACCCTGCTGTCGAATCTGCCCGGTCTCAGAAGTGACGGATCCAGTATATCCGGCCTGTTTGTAGCCCCTATGACGATTACATTCTCTAGGGTTTCAATGCCGTCCATCTCGGTCAATAATTGATTTACCACGGTTTCAGTTACATGAGATCCTGCAGTTGTGTCCCCTCTTCTCCGCGGTGCTAGGGCGTCGATCTCATCAAACAGGATTATTGTTGGCGCTGTTTGTTTCGCTTTCTTGAATATCTCTCGTACCCCCCTCTCTGACTCGCCCACCCACATTGAGAGCAACTCTGGCCCCTTGACAACAATCAGATTGGCGTCTGACTCAGTTGCGGATGCCTTCGCGAGAAGAGTCTTTCCACACCCTGGGGGGCCATAAAGGAGAACGGCTTTTGAGGGTCTTATTCCCATCCTCTCAAATGCATCAGGATATTTCATCGGCCACTCAACTGCCTCCTTCAATTCCTGTTTTACCTTTTCCAAACCTCCTATGTCTTCCCATTTTACGTCAGGAACCTCAACAAAGATCTCACGAAGTGCAGATGGACTAACACTTTTCATCGCCTCTACAAAGTCATTTTTCTCTACCCTCAAACTCTCGAGAACCTCTACAGGGATCTCCTCTTTTTCCAGATCGATTTTCGGTAGTACTCTCTTTAATGCGTTCATTGCGGCCTCTCTCGTGAGAGCCTCCAGATCAGCACCGACAAAGCCGTGAGTCGAATTTGATATCTCGTCCAGATCGACATCATCTGCTAGTGGCATTCCCCTGGTGTGTATCTGTAGGATTTCCTTTCTACCATCCCTGTCGGGTACACCTATCTCGATTTCGCGGTCGAACCTCCCAGGTCTTCTCAGAGCAGGGTCTATCGAATCCTCCCGGTTCGTTGCTCCTATAACGATAACATTACCCCTCCCAACTAGACCGTCCATTAGAGCCAACAGCTGGGCAACAACCCTCCTCTCAACCTCGCCTCTGACATCCTCTCTCTTCGGGGCTATGGAGTCTATCTCGTCTATAAAGATTATAGAGGGAGCATTTTCTTCCCCCTCCTTAAATATCTCTCGAAGCTTTTTTTCAGATTCGCCATAGTATTTATCCATTATCTCCGGGCCATTTAATGGTATGAAGTAGGCATTGCTCTCACTAGCTACTGCTCTGGCAATTAACGTTTTTCCCGTCCCAGGTGGACCATAGAGCAAAACACCCTTTGGTGGTTTAATACCCAGTTTTTCAAATAGTTCTGGATGTTTCATCGGGAGCTCGACCATCTCCCTTACCCTTGAGATCTCATCTCTGAGACCGCCAACGTCCTCATATCTAACCGCAGGCGCCTCTGCAACGGCCATTGGTTTCCCCTTTACCTCAAATTCCGTGAAATCCTGAATCTGAACCACACCCTTTGGGTCTGTCTTAGCCACTATGAACGGTATAGCCTGTCCCAGAACACCAATAGCTAGGGTATCTCCGATAACCATGGGTCTCCCCAGGAGCCGTTGTCTCAAATGTGCTCCAAAATCACCACCAAATCGTATCTCATGGCTTGTGGGCGCTATGGTTACGTGCTTGGCACCAGAAACATCTGCCATCCTAACGATAACTCTATCCCCCAGAGAAGATTTAGAGTTCTGTCTTAGAATACCATCCATTCGTATGATCCCTAATCTACTGTCCTGTATATGTGCTGGCCAGACAATTGCTGCGGTTTTCTTTTTCCCCTCTATCTCTATGATGTCACCAGACGTTATACTCAGATTCCTCATGGAGTATTCATCTATCCTAACTATGCCCCTGCCGACGTCATTCTGGAGGGCCTCCTCAACCTTTAACTCAAGATCTTTCTTTTCGGCCATTTCAATCCTCTGTGAGTATATACTATGGATTGGAATAAAATAAATCGTTA
>DAOVSE010000058.1 GCA_030633595.1 Candidatus Altarchaeota archaeon | reverse complement strand
ATTCGTTGTGGTGAACAACCCCATTATAGAGGAATTGAATGGCGAAGGTTGATTTTCCCGTACCGCAGGGTCCCGATAGAAGGACAGTCCTGTTCCGGGGAAAACCACCACCAAGGAGGTCATCCAGACCTGGAATGCCGGTTGGACACTTCTTTTCTAGGTCGACCATTTTATCTGATTATGTATTCTTTATTCAAGTATAAATACTTTCCCCTTGCCTTGCTTGAAGTGCCTAGAAGTTAAGAAAAAAGGATCTTTTCAAGACTCCCTGGAATTGACTCTACTAAGATGTGAATTGCTGCTATAGATGTTGAGAATTTACTTATCTACCTACATAGATTGTTACCTCTTCACCGTCCTTGAATGGCAGGGTGGTATCCTGTAAGGGAACGATATCTATCTTACCGTTTCCGGATCTGTCAATAGAAAAAATTCCAACCACACCTGATCTTTTCTTTTTCATTCCAACCACCTCCGAAATTCTGTGTTAACATATTATTCTAAGGTAGTATAAAAAGATGTATAGTAAATAGTGGTATCACCATTTATACTACCTCTAATATAACTGCAGGTAATTTATATCTGCAAAATCCAATATGGTACATATGTATCACGGCAAGATTACCAAAGCGAGGAAGAAGAGAAGGTATGCGATGGGTGGAGTGGCTGTTGAAACTACCCTTGGTGATGAGAGAAAGAAGAAGGTACAGATTAGAGGGGGCGGAAGTAAGGTAAAACTGGTATCTGCGAAATTTGCAAATGTTGTTCTTAAGGATAAAGGGGTTAAGTGTGAGGTCCTTGGTTTAGTTGAAAACCCCGCCAATAAGGATTTTACCAGGAGGAATATCATTACGAAGGGTGCTGTTCTGAAGGTAAAAACGCCCGAAGGGAAAGAGATAAAGGCAAGGGTTACATCAAGGCCTGGACAGGACGGGGTTTTAAACGCCATATTGTTGTAATTCTTATTACTGACATTTTTAGCCTTTTAATTTGATATTTTATTGTCTATATTCTATGAGCAGAATGGATATGCAAAAGAAAATAAAGATTTTTGATACAACCCTCAGGGACGGGGAGCAGACCCCTGGGGTGGCTCTGACAATAGAAAAGAAACTGGAGATAGCTAACGCTCTGTCGGAGCTTGGGGTGGATATAATCGAGGCAGGATTTCCTATCAATTCCGAGGATGAATTTCAGGCAGTTAGAAAAATTTCTAAGGAAGTAGATGCCACTGTTTGTGGGCTCGCAAGGGCATTAAAGAATGATATAGACGCCTGCATAAAGGCAGACGTTCAGTTAGTTCATACATTTATTTCTACCTCACCCCAACATCTGAAGTACCAGATGGGCAAGAGCGAGGACGAGGTCTATGATATGGCCGTCAAGGCGGTGGAGTATGTAGTTGATCATGGCATTCCCTGTTTGTTTTCCCCGATGGACGCGACCCGGAGCGAGATGCCCTTCCTGATACGGGTTTGTAAAGGGGTAGAGGATGCGGGAGCAACGATTATAAATATTCCCGATACTGTTGGGGTGATGTATCCCAGCGCCATGAAGGAATTTATGGCAAAGATCAGAAAGGAGATCAAGATTGACTTAGATGTTCACTGTCATAACGATTTTGGGATGGCGGTTGCCAATACATTAGCAGCGGTAGAGGCTGGATGCAATCAGGTTCAGGTCTCTGTAAATGGCTTGGGAGAGAGGGCTGGAAATGCCGATCTGGAGCAGGTAGTTATGGCTCTGAAGGTTTTGTATGGAATTAAGACAGATATCAAGACCAAAAAAATTTACCCAACCAGTAAGTTAGTTGAAAGGCTTACAGGAGTTAGAGTAATGCCAAACTTCCCGATAGTCGGGGATAATGCCTTTGCTCACGAATCCGGGATTCACCAGCATGCTGTTCTTAAGAGGGCTGAGACATTTGAGCCGATAAAGCCGGAGATGGTTGGAGCAAGAAGACGGTTGGTTTTGGGAAAACATGTTGGGGTTCACGGTATAGATGCGAAGTTAAAAGAGCTTGGAATAAAAGTGGACCAAAAACAGTTGAAAGAGATCACTATAAAGGTAAAGGACCTCGGCGGTAAAGGGAAAAGAGTAGTAGAGGAGGATCTAATTGCCATAGCAGAGGACATAATTGGGATGGTACCTAGGGAAGAACGGAGAGTTGAATTAATAGATCTGGTTTTAGATTCTAGATTAAACAAAAAACCAATTGCTTCCGTTATTCTACAGGTGGATGGAAAGGAAAAGAAAGCCACAGAAGAAGGAGTTGGCCCGGTGGACGCTACTCTAAATGCGATAAGATCGGCTATTGGCAGGGAAGAGATCACATTAGAGGAATATCACCTCGATGCCATAACGGGAGGATCAGATGCGCTGGCAGACGTTACCATCCGGGTTGGCGATGGAAAGAGAACGACGATGGCAAGGGGCGTTCACGAGGACGTTGTGATGGCATCCGTCATTGCGTTTATCAATGGATTGAATAGAATCCTGGAGTTAAAATGAGATCCGACAAAACCAAAAGAGGGATTAATAGGGCTCCTCATAGGTCTTTAATGAAAGCCATGGGTATGATCGATGAGGAAATTGAAAAACCCTTTATAGGGGTTGTGAACTCGTGGAATGAATTTATTCCGGGGCATATCCACCTGGACAAATTGGCAGAAAATGCAAAATCTGGGATTAGGATGGCCGGTGGGACGCCGTTTGAGTTTTATACCATAGGGGTTTGTGATGGAATTGCCATGGGTCATGAAGGCATGAGATATTCTCTTCCGTCGAGAGAAACGATCGCAGATTCCGTAGAGTTACAGGTACAGGCTCATCAGCTAGATGCCCTTTTATTTGTTACAAGTTGTGATAAAATACTCCCCGGGCATCTGATGGCTGCCGCGAGGATGAATATCCCCTCAATTTTTGTTACAGGGGGTCCAATGTGCCCGGGAATTTTCAATGATAAGCAGGTTGATCTGATCTCCGTATTTGAGGCAATTGGAAAATTTCAGGCTGGTGAGATAACAGAGGAGGAGGTCAGAGCTCTTGAAGAGAGTGCATGTCCTGGCATAGGTTCCTGTGCTGGACTTTTTACCGCAAACACCATGGGTTGTATTACCGAAGCTTTAGGAATGTCTCTCCTCGGTTGTGGAACCTCTATGGCAATAGATGCAAATAAATCTAAAATAGCCAAGAGATCCGGGATGCAGATCATGAAATTATTTAAGGAGAATATAAGGCCGAGAGATATAATGACCGAGAAGACATTTGAAAATGCAATTTGTGTGGATATGGCCATTGGTGGCTCAACAAATACCGTATTACATCTTCCAGCAATAGCGAATGAATGTGGAATAAAGCTAAGTCTTGATTTATTCGATAAATTGAGCAGGGAAACCCCGCATTTAACGTCCATCCGCCCCGGAGGTCCGCATTTTATGCTCGACCTTGACAGAGCCGGTGGAATTCAGGCAGTTATGGATAGAATCAAGGACAGATTGAATCTAAATTGTATGACTGTTACGGGAAAAACCCTGCACGAAAATTTACTGGGACTGAAGATATTGAACCCAGAGAAGAACAGGGAGGTTATACGAACTAAAGAAAATCCATATCACAAGGAAGGTGGGATAGCCGTACTCAAGGGAAATTTAGCTCCACGAGGTTCTGTAGTCAAGCAATCTGCCGTAGACTCAAAGATTATGAAACATTCCGGTCCAGCAAGGGTTTTTGACTGCGAGGAGGACGCAAATGATGCCATTTTAAAAGGAAAGATAAAAAAGGGCGATGTCATTGTGATAAGATATGAAGGGCCCAAGGGAGGTCCGGGAATGAGGGAGATGTTAGCACCTACCAGCGCAATTGCCGGAATGGGTTTATCGGATTCTGTTGCACTGATTACAGATGGGAGGTTTTCTGGAGGGACCAGAGGGCCCTGCATAGGTCACATAAGTCCAGAAGCGGCAGAAGGTGGCCCCATTGCTATCGTTCAGGAGAGGGATATGATAGAGATAGACATTCCTCAGAGAAGGTTGAATCTGAAATTATCTGAAAAGGAAATTCAGGAAAGGCTGAAGAAGTGGAAGAAAAGAGAGAAGAAGCTATCTGGCGTTTTAAAGAGATACTCTCAAATGGTAAGTTCCGCGGATAAAGGGGCTGTTTTTGAATAGCTATTCTCTCTTGAATTCGTTTTTTTCACCTCGTAAATTTATCCCTGATTCCGTTAATCACATCCTTTTCCAGATGTATGTGATCAAATATTGATCCAGAGCTATTCTTCAATTCCATGATATCGATTAGCTTGGAATATTTTCCATTAGCTATTCCATTGGCCATTATCGATGCGCCCTCAGCTGCCTCTTTAACGTTTTTAGCCTTTCTTCTCAGGGGCCTGGTTTTTGCATTGATTCCGAGGTCGCTGAGATGATTCGCTAATCTCTGTTTTAGGTCTTTGACAAAGTCATCTATCCTCGTAAATCTCCCGCTCAGCAATATTTCCCTCGGTTTTTTAACGGATGGTAGTAAAGCATATGTATCTCTGATTATGGATTCCATAAAGGCTTCATAGGCCATTTTTACCTGTTCGGAGGTTTTGGATAACCTCACAAAGTCCTCTATCGATGTAGTGCGTGGATCTAAACCGGAGACGGATACTGCACCCCCCCCAAAGAGATCCAGTTTCGAAAATTCTATGGTGTTTGCAAGTGCGTATGCCAGCTCGCCGTCCATGGCACCCATACCCATATATCCTATGCCTCCAGTAGTTCCGCCAGTTCCCTCAACTATTTTTCCGTTTTCAACGCCCATGGCTGCCGTATATCCGAATCCTATCTCAAGGAGTATAAAGGAGGTTTCGGAATAATCCATGTCATAGAGTTCTGCCTGATTCTTTACCCCCAGAACAGCGCTGAAGACCTTGTCTGCGGTTCCCATATCTATCTTGTTAGCTTTTCTATATTCGGGAACGGTCAGGAGATGTATAACCCCCGGACCAAACCATATATTCAGATCATTGGCTCTCTTCATGAGGAACATTAGTTCTCTGAGCCCCACAATTTTAAGTCTCAGATCTAGGTCTTTTTGGGTGATAAATGTAGCCTCTTTTATATCTGAATCAGAGGCTTCAGAGGCTCTCATTAATGGAAGCCCATAGCCAGATGGACCGACAATTGCATCAATTTTTCCGTATTTCTTTTCGATTTTCTTTATTACATCCAATACGATGCTTGGTTTTTTAGTGACTTCATCCCTGGGTATGGCTTTATCTATCAATATCTCGTTCGTTACATCGTCAAAGCCGAAGACATCCATGCTCTTAGTGCCAGGATCTATACCAATCGCTTTTACCATTTTATAATTGAAGCACCGTTATTGTTTGGTGTCGTGTAAAAGACATTGCCACCACCCACTTTCTCTAAGAATTTATCCAGTTTTTTGGTAATCGCCTTTGCAGTATCTTCATGATCCACCAGTCCATAGAAGGTCGGGCCCCAGGATGTTTGACACGCTCCATAGGCTCCGTTATCGAGCATTAATCCTATTCCTTTCTCGACTATGGAATGGCAATAAAGCCCCTCCTGATGGTCCTCCCAGAAATTTCCCAGCTTTCTATTGAAGGTAGTAATGGATTTGCCGAAGGTTTCAATGTCATGCTCTATGATTGATGGCAATATCTGCATCAGAACTATTCTGGATAACCTGTCTGACAGGTGTTCTGGCATTGGCTTTAGCTGCTCCAGAACCTGTTCTTCCTTGGCTTTTATCTTCAATACCTCCGGAATTGGCTTCTGTGGAATGCATACGACAAACAACCAGTCCTCGGGTATTGGCTGTCTGAATATTAGGGGGGGCACCATCTTCCCTTTGTCCTTGATTCTGTATCCGGCATCCACGATGAATCCCCCCGCTTTGAAGGAGTTCATGCCGAGGGCAACAATGTCTGACCTGCCCAGTGCGAGGGCAATTTCCTCAATCCCTACATTGATTTTGTAGAGTTCTGCTATTGCTTGACCTATCGATAAAGCCAGAGCTGTTTGTGAACCCATTCCTAGGTGCTTGGGAATTGTTTCTTTTACGGTGATTTCTACCCCGTTTTTAATCTTGAATCTTTCGGTAAATTTTTGCACATACTTTTTGGTATTTTCCAGATCCTTTCCGGTAACTGAGATCTTTTCCGATTTAATGGCTTCGATAACCGTACGGGGATAGTCTATCGTAAAACCAACCGTGCCATAGAGTCTACCCAGATCACCAGTTAGGTCGATATTGCCTGCATGCAGATGAGCAGGCGCCGTAATCACTATCCTTGATGTCATGTAATATATTGACAGGCACTTATTAAATTCTGGCAGAAGAAGATTTGCTTTACCGGATGATATCTGGCTTGGATTCGGGCGGTTTCTCAACCTTGGGTTTTCTTTTCATAATCCGTTATCGCCCTTTATGAACCAGAATCTGGACGAATTTGAAGTCTATTGCGTTGAAAACTTTGACATATTTTACTTTGGAAATCTAAGGGATACTAAGAGATGAATGCACTGAAAACATTATCGGTAATTTTTTTTATCGGAATAGTACTTGGTATTTTCATTGCCGTAGTAATTCAAAGCGACCTCTTCTATTCCTTCGCCAGCTGGAGGTCTCAGAGCATTATGGAACGGGGGTTTCTCTTCATAACACTGAATAACATTATTGTAATCGCACTGGTTTTGTTCGGTGGGGTTATATTCTCCCTACTTGAGATAAAGAGCTATGAGAAATTTCCAACCAGAGTATATTCCTTTCTGGATTGGTTAACGATTCCTTTGCACAGAATTTTTGCTATATTCGACAAGAGAATAGACTCTCTGGAAAAACCGATGAAATCCTGTTATTTCATCTCCCGGTCATTTCCACTGATGGTTCTGTTCTTTAATGCCTTCCTTCTGGCTAATTTATTGTCCTATTTATACATTGCTAGGGGGGCAATACAAAATCTGGGTCCGATAATCCTGATAGCGTTTATCGAGTTCTTCTGCATTGCCGTTGCCGTTTTACTCGCCTATGAATTTACTCAGGGGAATCTCTCCATGTATGAGGAAAACGATATAGATGGCTTTAAGAAGGAATCCCAAAAATTTTTATATTCCCGAAAAAATTGGGCCATTTTTGGGGTTTTATCCCTTATATTACTTGTATTTGCATATCTTGAGTACTCGCTGATAAAATGAAAAATTTATTTGTAGTTTTAATTATATTGATACTCTTGAGTGGTTGCATAAGCCTTAGAGAGCATCTGTATCCGACTACCACTGAGGGAACAACAACGTCCACGGTAGAAACTACAACTACGACAACTACAAAAACAACATCTTCAACGACCACGACAGCCATCTCGGAATTCAAATATCCTGAGCTGAGGGACTGCGAGAAATTGAGGAAGCGAGCCAGGGACGATTGTTACTATGATATTGCGGTTGACAAGGGGGATTTTTCCCTCTGTGAGGAGATAGAGAATAATCTACTGCGAACGGTGTGTCTCGCAGCCAAGAAGAAAGAAACGAAGATATGTGATCTTATCGATGATTCAGAAACGAAGGACAAGTGCTACTATGGTGTGGCTATTACAAAAAACGATGAAAAAATCTGCGGTTATATAGATCTACAGATACTTAAGGATACCTGCTATCTGAAGATCTCAAAGAGCAAGAAAAAAAAGAAGATATGTGATAACATAAGATTCCCCACGATAAAGAATATTTGTTTGAGTGATTGTGTTATACGTGAGGTCTCATCTGACATGATAGGGACCGTTGGTAAAGATGATCCTATCAGTGTAACTATAAAGGCAGATAGGTGCAAGGGTCTCAAGGTGAGCTATAAGATGGATTCAGATTATTTGTCTCTGATAGAGCAATCCACTTCTACGGTTTCAGAGGACTACGAGGAAATTTTCTATGAGTTTATGTGCCAGAAAGACAAAGCAGAGATCTATCTTTATCTGAAGGTCGGTGATGAAAAAATTACAAAGAAAGCTGCATGTAGGACATTTATCCCTGCTGTGGAATGTTCTATACAACTCCTGGTTAATGAATCCAAGCTGGATTCAAGGGTAACTGAGAATGTCTATGTGACAATTCTGGCCGAGAACTGTAAGGATAAGGAGGTGAGCGATTACGTAAAACCCGAATATCTGAAATTTGTTAATTGGTGTTTCAATGGGGTTTCCAAAGAGAGACAGTCTAATAAGATCAAGAGTGATTTGGAGAAGATTAACATAAGCTATGAATGCACTGAAATGTATGATGGAATTCTGCTAAGGATT
>DAOVSE010000025.1 GCA_030633595.1 Candidatus Altarchaeota archaeon | reverse complement strand
TGAACATCACAAGACCTGGCACGACGACAATGGCAGGAGTCATGTGCAGTCCACCATTCTTGGCACCTCACTGGTTGTTCCATTCGTGGACGGAAAACTGACGCTCGGAACGTGGCAGCAGATTGTCGTCATGAATCTAGATACCTCTCCGAGAAAAAGGGAAATAATCCTGCAGATAATGGGTGAGTAGATGAAAGAACTGAAACTAACACCAGAAAAACTGGAATACTGCAAAAAGGAGATAGAAAAGGGAATAAAGGATATCGTAAAGGACAGCAATTCAAAGGGTGTCGTTGTTGCCTTGAGTGGCGGTGTCGATTCTGCAGTTGTTTTAAAGCTCGCATCCGGGATAGTTGATACTCACGCTCTGATCATGCCAGAGCTCGATGTTACCAATAAAATTGACATTCAAGACGCAGAGGAATTGGCAAAGTCCCTAGGCGTTAATTATTCAATAATCGAGATCAGCGATGTCGTAAATTCCATCAAAAAGATATTTCCCTGGGCTAAATTTGATGAAAAAGATAGGAAGATCTCTTACGCAAACATAAAACCGAGAGCAAGGATGATCTTTAATTATCTAGCAGCCAATCTGGACAAAAGAATCGTCCTGGGAACAGGTAACAGGACAGAAATCCTTCTGGGATATGCAACAAAATACGGCGATAACGCCTGCGATTTCAAACCTATCGGGGATCTTTACAAAACACAGATCATACAATTAGCAAGGTATCTTGAACTGCCAGAAAAGATTATAGAAAAGAAACCCTCTGCTGGTCTATGGAAAGGTCAGACCGATGAGGATGAGCTTGGAGCCGGTTACAGAGATATCGACAGGATCCTCTACCTCCTAATTGATAAAAAATACTCAATGGAAAAAACCACTAAAGAATTGAACCTCGATCCAGAGCTAATTCGAAACATGCACTCAAGAATGAAGGGGAATAAGCATAAAAGGGTAATGCCAAAACTCGTAAAAATTAACTAAAACCTTTTATTTTTTGTATCTCATAAGTTAGTATGCAAAAAATTTTTAATACACTCCTGATTTTACTAACAACCGTAGGTATAGTTTTTTGTGGATGTGTACAGCATCCTGAAGAAACAACAACCACAACGACTACCACCCTGCAATGTAACGACACAGATAGCGGTAAAAATTACTATACAAAGGGAACAGCTTCCGGCTATAATGAATCTAACGTGCTTACAGAGAAAACAGATTATTGCTTAAATACAGACCAACTGATAGAGGTCTTCTGTAGCAGGGAGGGCTATATAGAAACAGAAGTCGTAAGTTGTAGAAAACTCGGCAAAACGTGCCTGAATGGCGAATGTAGTAAAGTCACTACTACCACCACAACAACCACTACCACCACTACTACAACCACGACAACGATACTGGGTGAGTGTGTTAAGGGTGGATGCGGCAATGTGTCAGTAAGCTACAAGTGTGCGTGGACCTATGATGAGCTGGGTAGGAACTTTACCTACGTCAAGAAGGTCACTCTCATTCCATACTGCGCCGATCCCGGAACCACAAAAGCCAAATGCAAGAGCAGGGAGAGGTTTTCGATTGAGGATCGATGCGAGAGCTATGAGATTTGCATTGAAGGAATGCAAGAATGCCAGCCTGGGTAAATTTCAAATTTGGGGCATCCAATCCCATTCCCCGAAGTTTCGTTCAATCCACATTTTGAATATGGGGTCTTCCAGTGAGTATTTACCCCTTCCATCCTTCCTCACAACGGCCTTCTTTTCCAGATAATCCATGTAGGTGCCAACAGTGGATCTGTCCTCATCTATGTTAGATCCGATCTCTGATGGCGCAGATGTATCATTTATAGCCATATCAACTATGATTAATCTTTCCTTGGAGCTTAGATTTTCGTACTCCCTTCTAAATATTAATTCCCCTTCCTGGGTCAAGAGTTCATTTACTGCATTATTAACATCTTTTGCATCTATCCTTTTTTTACCCCTCAACTCTCGACCTATGAATTGTGCATAAAAGGGTATCCCCGCAGAGAATTTACAGATCATATCTATTGCATCGTCTGCTATTTTACTATCCTTAAGATTGTCCAATATTATCTTTTTTATGTATCTGTTCTCCAAGGGTATTACTTCCTTAACAATGAATTGTCTATAAAAGGGGGATGTTGGTGAAAGAGCTGCAGTCTCCAGGGTCGACTTCACCGAACCAGTTATATTCAGTATTATGTTCTCTTGGTCCTCATGTATTGTTCGTATTAATTTAAGTATGTTTTCCCCAACCTCTCTCCCGTTTAACTTTAGTTTCATGATCTCTGGAAACTCATCGAGCATTAGCACACATCTGGTGTTTGTTTCACATGCCATATTCTCTCCTAAGTTGAACGCATTCTCCACGAGAGTTAATGGGTCTATTTCTGTTTTCTTTCTTGGATCAAATGTTAGCATAAACTCTATCTCTGCCCGGGTTTTAACTGTAAGGTTTAAATCAGCTAAAACCTCTTTTACATGAGTTATGGATGATCTGGCAAGGCCACTTACCTTGTATCTCAGACCGAGTTTAGGCCCATATTCCATAATTATCTCCTGAGAGAGTCTCTGAGCGAACTCGGAAATAGTTCCTTCAACCTTCTTCCACTGGGAGTAGTACACTACAACGGTGTTCTCTTTTGCATCAAGTCGTCTTTTAACCTCCTTAAGGATGGATGACTTACCAATACGTCTCTGGCCGTAAAGTACATAACCTATCAACTGTCTTTCATCTGAGAGTGTTTTTACCATTTCATCAACAAGCTCTTTCCGGTCTATGAAGTTCTTTCCCTTCGCTGCTCTAAGTGTGAATGCCATTTTCTGAAAATTTCTGTATATATTTTTATAGTCTATAAATTTATTAACAATTTGCCCTTATAAATGGATATAAGACTATTTGTGGAAACAATAAACTTATTAATTCGGATTCAAATAGATTAGTATGGAATCTATTCATGAGGAACTCAGGGATATTGAGAACAGGTCGATAGTTTTGTTCATTCCCTCCCTGACTGAATATCACCAAAGCATCATCGATATTCTTAATGTTTTAGTCAACGAGAGAAATTTAAATTGCGTATACGTAACGACCAGCAGGTCATACAAACGGCTGAACGATCTATTTTCTAAGAAGGGGATTAATACGGAGAATATATTCTTTGTTGATGCCGTTTCTAAGGGCATTGGTTTTGATAACGGCGATGGCGATTTCTTTCTCTTATCGGATCCGAGAAATCTAAGCAATTTGAGCATTACTATAGCTAAGGCGGTAAAAAAAGTTAATGGTAGATTTTTGATTTTAGATTCATTATCCGGTTTGAATTTATATAATAGCGTCCCTCATATCTCCAAGTTTTTTCACGCATTAACTGCAGAGATACGCTCCTGGGGTATCGGTGCAATAGTAATCTCCGTAGATGAAGAATTTAAAGATGAGCTCATCAATACATTTTCCGGTTTCTGTGACAAAACGATTAAGAGAGTATAGATTCTATCCTCTTAATTAGATCTTTGTTATCAAATGGTTTTGTAATATAATCTGAGATATTCAGTCTCCGAAGCTCTTCCTTCCCGTATTTTTTCTGGTATTCTGATAATTCTATAACGCTCATGTATGCGATCTTAACAGGATAGTGCTTTTTCCCCCTGATTTTAATGCACAGGTCTCTCCCATTCGTGTCGGGCATCAGAATATCCAACAAAATCAGATCGATTTCGTCTTCCTTTAATTTCTCTAGACATTCTGGGGCACTAAATGCGGTTACAACATCATGGCCTTCTTTCTCCAGGAGGGTTTTAATCAACTTGAGGGCGTCCTCTTCATCGTCAACAATCATAATTTTTGAACACATTACGATAATTATCGGATTATATCTATAAAAAGTAGAACTATATCTGATTTATTTATAGAAAACTATATATTGTTCGATTATTCTGATCCTATTATGTTATCTATCCTCTTAATCATATCAGTATTATCGAATGGCTTCGTTATGTAGTCCTTGACTCCCTCTTTGCGAAATTCCATCAGTTGCTCATCCGATATCGGTATAATGCTTAGAAATGCAACCTTCAGATTCTTATTACCGGGGTTTTTCCTGATTCTCTGGAGTATTGTCCACCCGCTCATATCTGGCAGCATGACATCCAAGAGAACGAGATCTATATCCTCCTTTAATTTACTCAACCCCGCCTTTCCACTAGATGCCATTAAAACTCGGTAGCCCCGGGTTTCAAGGAGCATTCTAACAAGGTTTCTTGTATCTTCATCGTCTTCGATATGGAGTATATTTCTCTCGATTTCTATAATATTTCTTACTCTTCTAACGAGATCCTCATTATCAAACGGTTTCGTTATGTAGTCGAAAATGCCTTCATCTTTTAGGTTAGTTAGTTCATTATCTGAGATTGGCATTACACTAAGAAATGCGACCTTGACGGGATGAAATGTTTCCCTTATCTTCTGGTATATGTCCCACCCACTCATATCTGGCAGTATGACATCTAAGAGAACGAGATCAATTCTGTCTTCTTTTAATTTATCTAATGCCTCCTTTCCATTAAATGCAGTTATAACCTTATACCCCTGCTCTTCCAGAAGAAGTTTAACCAGGTTGCAGATATCTTCATCATCCTCAACGTGGAGTATCTTCTTTGTCATTTTTCATGATTTGGATAAGAATATCTTCACCCGTCTCGCTTAAATATACAGATATGTCCAAGACTAAACCAAAAGGTTTAGAATTTTGTACAGAGTTCGCTTTACATATTCAGAATCTTTCCCACTCGCCTTACCAGATCCTCATTGTCGAATGGCTTCGTTATGTAATCCTTGACGCCACTTTTCTTTAGCGTATCCAATCTCTCCTCCGAAACCGGAATCACACTTAAAAACGCGACCTTCACGTCCTTATTCTTTGGGTCTTTCTTGATTCTCTGGAATATATCCCAGCCGCTGGTATCCGGAAGCATAATATCCAGGATCACTAGATCAACATTGTTTTCCCCCAGCTTTTTTAATCCTTCCATACCGTTGTATGCCGTCACGACATCATACCCATTACTCTTCAAGATCATTCTAACAAGGTTTCTTGTATCTTCATCATCCTCAACATAGAGTATTTTTGCCATTTTAATTACCCCAATATCCTTTCTATTCTCCTGATAAGCTCCTCATTATCGAATGGTTTCATTATATAATCTGAAACGCCGTATTCACGCAATTCAGACAGTCGCTCTTCCGTAACAGGTATTATGCTGATAAAAGCAACCTTCACGGATGGAGATGCGTCCCTCATTTTTTCATAAATGTGCAGTCCATGTTCCTCATATATCCGGTATGTCTTCCTTATCCGTTCAAATACGTCCCATCCAGATATGAATGGTATTATTATATCCAGCAATACGAGATCTGCACCCTCATGTTCCAATTTGGATAGACCCTCCTCCCCGTCGGCTGCGACTATGACCTCATATCCCCCCTTTTCCAAGACCCTCTTAACCAAAATGCGTGTGTCCTCGTCATCTTCCACATAGAGTATCTTCTTCGGCATATTATTATACTTACATTTAGACTATAAAAACTTATTATTTCCTTAAATTAATATCAATATGGTTACATCTCTGTTATTAATTAAAAATATGACGCAATTATCCCAGAATCTTTCCCACTCTCCTTACCAGATCCTCATTGTCGAATGGCTTCGTTATATAGTCCTCAACGCCTCTGTTCTTTAGCGTATTCAATCTCTCCTCCGAGACAGATATCACACTTAAAAACGCAACCTTCACATCCTTATTCTTTGGGTCTTTCTTGATCTTCCGGAATATATCCCAGCCGCTCATATCCGGCAGCATAACATCCAAGAGAACCAGATCAACATCCTCTTCTTTTAGTATATCCAAACATTCAGTTCCATTAACAGCGTTAGAAACAATATATCCGTGCTTCCCCAGAAGTGTCTTAACCAAGAGCATTGTATCCCCATCATCCTCGATGTGGAGTATTTTCCCTTTCATTGTTAGCCTTGAATAGCATTGAGTTTAGGATCATCCAGAGCCAATGCAACACCCTTGGATGTTATGATAACATTTGCCTTCACCCCCGTAATCTCCTCAAAATCCCTTAATAATTCAAAAACCCTCTTTTGTCCCCTACCTCGATTTGGATTCTGATCAATACCCTTATCCATGACATACCATAACTTTGTGGGGCCGATCATCTCGTAGTCGATAACCCCTCCTTTTCTGAGTCGTGAGAGATATTTCAAAGCGGTGACCTTGCACATATCTGTACTCCCGATAATATCCGTTGTCTTTAGTTTCTCATGTTTTAATAGAAGCTCAATTATATTTCTCTCTCTCCAATGTAAGTTGTCCATTTTACAAGGAATTATAACTTTTAATCTATATTATATAAGATATATACGAATTAGTTTATATTTATAATCATTTAATTTATATATGAGTCCGTTTAAATATACATATATGTTCAAAAATAAACCAAAGTGTTTAATTTGTGATACAACCCTGAGAGACGGGGAGCAGATGCCAGGGGTTGTATTCAGTCCTGAGGAGAAGATAGAGTTAGCTGTAAAATCGTCAGAATTTGGAACAGATATTATAGAGGTTATGCCCACCATATCGATCTCTGAGAGGATCTTAACCAAGGAACTATCCAATATGGGGCTTAATTCCGAGATAACTGCATCTACTATGCTAAAGAAAGAGCACATCGAGATGGCAGTAGATTGTGGTGTTTCAAGCGTGACTCTGTTCACGCCCCTCTCGGACCTGCATCTGAAATATAAATTAAAAATTGGCAGGGAAGAAAACCTGAATAGGGCTTTGGATATGGTCGATTTCTCTAAGGAACATGGATTAAAGGTATATTTCGCCGGCGAGGATTCCACTCGTGCCGATATAAACTACGTGATACAATTTATCAACGAGTTGTCCAATAAAATTGAGTATTTCATTCCCTGCGACACTCTGGGCTGCTTGACACCTTTTGCTACTTATTCCTTTATTAAAAAGCTTAAGGAGAATTGCAAAACACCTCTTTGCTTGCACATACACAACGACTTCGGTCTATCAACTGCAAACACATTGGCAGGTTTGTCGGCAGGCGCAGAGATATTCTCCGGAACCTTCTGCGGAATTGGTGAGCGCGCCGGGAATGCCCCGATAGAGGAGGTCTGTACTGCATTAAGATTCTTAAATGGAATCGAATTGAGTGTAAATTACTCCATGTTAACCGAAATCTGCAATTTAGTAGAACTATATTCGGGAATGAAACTACAATCCCATAAACCGATAGTTGGAGAAAATGCATTCACCCACGAATCTGGAATTCACGCAGATGGCGTCATAAAACACCCAGGAACATATGAAAATTTCGATCCCGAGTTCGTTGGGCAGGAGAGAAGATTCCTTTTCGGAAAGCACACTGGGAAGGGAATTCTAAAGCATATTCTGGAGAAGTATGGACTTCTCCATGGTGATCTCAACAATATGCTAAAGAGAATCAAAGAGCTTTCGGAATCCTACCATCATTCTCTCACGGAAACCGAGGTTATCAACCTACTCACTCATAACGAAGATTTAATAAGAATGGAGGTGCATGAACTTGAACATCACAGTTCCCTCACACCGGATATACAAACCCAACCTGATCTACTTAATCTATAAAAGATTGAGACCGGCATTTGGATTCCTCATTGGTTCTATTCTGATGTATGGAGCATACACAGGCAACGTTACATCAATGCTCTTAGTAGTTTGTTTTGGATTTGTTTGCATACATCTCTTTGGGGATTGCTACAATGATTGCCAAGATTTCGAAGAAGATCTAAAAAATGAAAGAACAGATAAGATGACTATATCGGGGATGTTATCTGCAAAAGATATGCGAAACCTCTCTTTTTTGTTACTTATCCTTGGATTGATAGCATTGGGCTTTACGAATCTTTTATTACTTGCGTTGGGTTGCTACTATGCTATTTTGTTATGGGCGTATTCTACACCATTGATCAGACTAAAGAAGTATAATGTTTTCGGATATGCTATCGTTGGATCGACATTTCTATTTCTCCCTCTTTTCTTGAATTTTCTCTTTCACGGGATATATTTAATTGAGGACACGATAGTTTTTTCCATCTTTTGTTTCACTCAATATACATATATACTCTGTCAGAAGGATTCAACAGACATTAAAGATGAGACCAATCTTTTTTTGGCAAGGGGTTGGAAAAAAGCATCTTTAATTTGTATTCTCTCCGCAAGCTTGGCTGTTATATTTCTACTCAAACTAATCTTATTCTGTCCCTTATTGCTTTTAGTATGGATTTTCAATTTGATTTCAAAAGTACTCAACCTAAGTGCGATATACAACAAAAAGATTTGTAGGGATCTCAGAGGAAAACTTATTACTATGGAATTTTTAACGCCATATCTCTATTTTCTGGTCATAACACTTTAAAATGATTAGCATAAATGTAACTAACGATTTATTGGATTTTATTAGATTCAGAATATGTTTCCTTGCACCGTTCTTAGCCATGACGGGTTATTTGTTATTCAATCCATTGGGCATAGAACTAATCTTTGTATCTCTGGCTTCTTTTTTTGGTTGTGTGGGGGCATATTCATATAACAATATAACAGATAGAAGGGAGGATTTGATAAATAGAAAAAGAACAAATCCCTTTGTTTATAATAATAAAGGCTTGTTGATTACACTTAGTTGTTTCTTCTTGGGTGCTCTGTTTTTGCCATTTTTGCCCGCTATATGCACTTTCTTTTACATAACATCAACTCTCACAAGCGTTATATATTCGTCTTTTAGAATCAAGCGCTATTTTTTAGTCAAAAATCTATACACGGGATTTGGGATAACCCAAGTATTTTTATTGGGTGCAGCCAAACTCAATAGTGATGTTATCTTGTATTATTTTTTGTTCTCTATCCTCTTCTTCATAGGTAGTTTAATCTCGGATTTAAGGGATTACAGGGGGGATAAAGCTGTGGGTATTAAAACTATGCCGATATATGTGGGCTACACTGCAACGAAAAAGTTCATTTATTTTCTGCTTATTATGTTTTTAATCTCCATCCTAACTCTAAATCTATCCAAATTATTTATCCTGCTACCATTCGCTCTACTTATGCTTCTTTTTCTTGGCATGAATAAACCAGACATCGCCCATTTTTGTGGAGGTATATCATTCATTTTCTTAGCCATCATGTTGGTATCTTCGTGTTGATATTTAACCCAACCATAGTTAATATCATATACCAACTTTGTCGTATTGTTAGGTGAAGGGTGATCCAATTGTATGAAAATTACTTTACGTTATTTACTACAATATGCTTTATCATTATCATTGTACATTCGGTACGGATAAGAAAGACTTGGTGGACAGTAACTTTCTTTTTGCCGGTAATGATTAGTGCTATTGTTTTTGAAAGTATATCAGTTTCTTATGGACGATTTTATTACCCCAATTTTTTTCTGTATATCGGCATGGTTCCACTAACCATAGCTATCGGGTGGGCTGTAATTATGTACCTAACTTATTTATCCTCAAACTACCTCTCAGTGAAATTCTCAAAAAATCCAATATACTCTTATCCCTTTATTGCAGTAGCTATAGATTTTTTTATCATCGAACCACTTGCAATGTCTTTTGATTGGTGGATTTGGAAGATTCTATATCGCAAATTATTGCACCCCTAACAAACTATGCTGCTTGATTTGCACTTTCTGTTTTATATCTAGCTCTTTTTGAAAAAACTGTAAGTGTAAAAGCGCCAAATTATACTAAACCCATTCTAATGTTTATAACTTTTTTACTTGTGATTATACCGATGACTATTATACATGAGCTTTTATGTAGATGGAGTGAAATATTATACTCCATTGCAGTGATGATTTACGGTTTTCTTACTGCATTTTTTATTCGATCAAAACAACACTGAGATGCTCCAACAGATTAATCATATTACTCACTTAGGTATGTTATCTTCAGATTCTGATAACCCCCCTCAACATCTGCAATTTCAAAATCTTCATTCAAAAGCCACAGATATCCAAGGATTACCCTAGTTAAAACGTGCCAGTTATCCTTTTCTAGTTGTAAACCATATGGGGGGTTTTTAATTTCAATAAATATCTCATTTTTATTTTTAATAACGATTTTTATGATACCCCATCCTATGATCTGTAGTAGATTCTTAAGTAAGGTGAGTTTCTGTTCGTCTGTTGAGTCTTCCTTAATAATTGTTTCAAAGAAATCATGAGAGATATGTGGCACTTTATCAAATAAAAAACCCTTAGTCCCTACTAGATGAAATATTGTGTTTTCCGCAATAATAAGTCTTTTTCCACGAAAATAGACAGCATTGCCTCCTTTTAACTGCAGTATATTGCTTTTGAGTGCATCATTTAACGTAAATCCCTTAATTGGTTCTAGATAGTTTAATCGATTATAAAGGGATTTTTCCTTACCTTTGATAATAATGGGTTCGTGTTCAAGTTCAAATTGATACACACAAGATTCTATAGTTTGTGAAACGTTGATGATTCGTAATCGTGAGTTATATAATGCACTCAGGCTTCCCTTAAAAAGTCCTGGCATAAAGTCATTCTTTCCTATAGTCCGCGTTATAGACTCATTTTTTGTAGTTACAGAAACGATATCACCTTCTTCATCGAGATGAATATCATCAACTATTCCCAAATTGCTCCAAGTTTCTTTTCCGAAGCTGTTTATTATCAAGGGTGTGGGTAATTTTTTAATTGACCATGGTGTAAGTTGTTGAAATGTTAATTCACCCCATCTCTGAGACAGTTTTCTGAGATCTTCTCCACGACCATATCTCTCACAGGTGCGAACATATTCTCCAATAATGTCTTCAAAAAATAGAGTATTTCGTCTACTTCTCATAATGAATCTATTCAAAATCCCGCCAACGGTAGCCTCTAAGATATTTCTCTGTAAGGAAGTAGATAATCTCAACCTTGCACCCAGATAATTCATTGGGAAGACTGAGATATAAATCTGAGATCTGGTTAGTTCCATGTAAAACTGATTTTCGATCGTGAAAAGGAATGAATACGGTGTCAAAAAGCAGATGTATTTTTAGGTGGATTTCCGGAAGGCTCATCTGTCCCAGTTACTGGCTCTCCCAGAACGGGGAAAACTATCTTCGGCCTGCAATTTTTAGTAGAAGGTGCAGAAAACAACGAATCTGGAATCTATCTTACCTTTGAAGAATCCAAGAAGAAGGTCTATGCTCAGGGAGAGCAGTTTGGCTGGGATCTTCTCAAGATGTGGATTCTGGTGTAAAATTGTTTGATTACGTCGTTCACAAGCTTCATGTCTATTACTTATCATATGTGTTGATTTATTTAGTTATATGCTATAAATAATCTTACGGAATGGATAGATACAGCATAGCAAAGGAATTTGCAGATGATTTAAAGCAGAGATTTGGTGATAATATCATCTCAATAATCCTTTTTGGTTCGGTTGCGAAGGGAAAGGAAACCAAGGAGAGCGATATAGATCTTCTTATAATATCAAAAGAGCGGATATTTAAGGATTTGAAAGAGCCAATAGCAAAGATCCTAAAGCAGGATATTGTTCCAGAGGTAATTAATCTCAGTGTTTCAGAGTTTGATCTGATGAAACAGCGAGGGAGTCCATTCTACTTTACTATCCAAAAAGAGGGTATTAAAATTGCCTAACTACAAAAAACAGGTTGATGCCCATTTAAACGAGGCTAAACGAAAACTGGAGCGTGCAGAGAGATTGTATGATGATGGATATTATGACGAGGCAGCTCATGATGGTTATTATTCTATGTATCACGCAGCAAAGGCATTATTAGCGTTGAAAGAGAGTCAGCCCAAGACACATAGAGGAGTAATATCTGAAATCCAAAGATTATACGTGAAGTCAAAGATATTAAGTCAAGATCTTGCTAGTGCTTTAAGTAGAGACTTACAGATCAGAATACAAACAGATTATGATACCATGATTGAGATATCTAAGGAGTTAGCAAAAGATGTTATTGAAGATGCAAAGAACTTTTTATCTGCGGTAGAAAAGATTGTGGGGGAATAAAATTAACAACCAGTAAGGTAAGCAATACTAATCAGCGAGCTATATAGCTGTTCTTTATCAATTTTAACCCAATTTTATCTGGAATCCACTCCTCATCATCGATCTTATGAATGATGTCTAACATCTTGTTGACCTTTTTTTTACTGAAGGAAGATTCCAGAAGGCTCTTCTGTCCTCGTTACAGGCTCTCCCGGAACGGGGAAGACAATCTTTGGCCTGCAGTTTTTGGCATACTCATTCACAAGATCCTGGTCTCAGTTACCCTTAACCCTTTGCCATCTATAACAAACTCGTGCGGTATCTTTGGTTCAAAGGAAGAATACCTGAGCTTGTGAATCTCAAGCGTTCTCTTTGGTTTTTCCTCGAATTCCAGAAATGATAAATTCACAACTCCGTCACAATCAAATGCCTCGCCGTTTCCTGTATCTATTTCCTTTCCATTTGTTTCACAGAGTAGGAGGGTGCAATTTACTCTCTCTTTTAGATATCGTACCAGCTCAGAGAGCCTCATTCTGTAATCCCTTTTATTCTCTGCATAGATCAAAAGCCTGTTGACATTGTCTATTATCAGGCGATCAACGCTTGGATAGGATGCGAAGATGTTCGTGAAGTATTCCAGGGTAACTGTTTCTCCCAGGGTTACCGATTCAATGACAAGATTTTTATCTATAAAATCCCCGACCTTTTTTAGTTTATCGATACCGTTGCACGCCCTTAATAATTCTTCTTTATTTTCGCCGAGGGATACATAGCAGCATTTTTCGCCCCCGGAGGCCCCATCAAGTAGAAAATTTAAGGCAAATAACGTTTTTCCCGTACCCGGACCTCCCGAAAGTAATATAACTGTCTCTGATGGAAACCCTCCACCAAGCAATGAATCCAGTTTTGACATTCCTGTGGATATTCTGTCCATCTTATTCCTCCTCAAAGGTGGGTACTCCTGGTTTGTGCTCTTCCAATTTTATCAAGAGGAATCTTCCACCGTTTATCTCAAATATTCTCGCTGGAACCTTCTTATGCAACTTTTTCACATGATACTTCTTCATAACCTTGTTTGGTAACATTATCCTGTTTCCATTCCCCAATCTACCGGTGGTTAACAATTCTTCCAAGACGCTAGTGTCAGAGGGTAGGAGAAGAACATCACCCATTGGAGATTTCAACAGAGAATACTCACTCTCGGAGATCCTCAGATTTAAAGAGATTCCATCTGGCTCTATGTTTATAGATCTGATCCTAGCCACATACTTATTTATACATAAAAGTATAAAATATAAACAGGTTTATACTATATCTGCTTTTTAACAGGCAGGGTGAATTGAAATGCACTTCCCTTTCCGAGCTCGCTTTCTATCCATATCTTCCCATTATGCACCTCTACTATCCTTTTGCATATAGCCAGCCCCAGACCCGTTCCACCATACCTCCTGCTCAGACTGGAGTCTATCTGATAGAATTTAGTGAACAATTTTCCAATGTTCTCTTTGGATATGCCTATTCCCATATCCTTTACCTTCACCAGGATATTGTCTTTCTCTCTCTTGGCTTCAATAACTATGCTCCCTTTCTCTGTAAACTTTATGGCGTTATCAATCAGATCAGTTAAAACCTGCATCAATCTGTTCTTGTCTCCCCGGATCGAGGGCAGATCGGGCTGTACCTCCGCCTTAATGGTAAGTCCCTTTCCCCTTGCATATGATTGCATGTCCTGCATAGAATTCTTAATAATCTCCGCTATCTGCACATTCCCCATTTCAAATTTCATTGCTCCCGACTCCAATTTAGAAATATCCAGTATATCATCAATCAATTTTTTAAGCCGATTCACATTTCTGGATATGATCTTCAGGCTATCTTTTTCTTCTTGTGTTAACTCTCCTAAGCTGCCGCTCTCCAACATATTAACATAACCCATTATTGGCACAAGGGGTGTTTTCAATTCATGGGCAGCGATATTCATGAATTCATCCTTTAATTTGTCTGCATCCGTCAATTTTCGATAGGATTTCTTGAGCTCTTTCCTCGCTTTATCCATATCATCCAATAGATTTAGTGTCGCAGCTTTTGCATCCCTTAGCTCTTTGACCCTTTCGTTCAATTCCTCTGTTCTCGCCTCAACTCGTTTCTCTAATGTCTTGCTGTATTCCTCTAACTCGGCTCTGGATTCTTTCAGATCCTGAGCCATCTTATTAAAAGTCATTGCCAGATGCCCGATCTCATCCTTGGTTCTGATATCGATCCTATGGTTGAGATTACCTCTTCCTATCTCCTCTGCGCCCTCTGTCAGTTTTTTTATTGGAATTATGACACTGTTTGCGAGAATGTATGAAAATACCAATGATCCAAGTACGAGGTAAAAGGCGATCTGTAGATTTCTCCATATCATCTCATTTATGGCCTGTTCCACTTGCTTGGTGGAGAAACCCAGCCAGAGTGTATTACCTTTATGATCGGGGGAGACGATTACCTTTATCTCCTCTCCCTTATAACTGCCATCCTTGACCACCGCCTCATCCGTAAGAATACTCGGATCCGTAATAAATTCTCCAATCTCTTTCTCATTACTCGATAGGTAGATCTCACCGGTGGGTTTTACTATTTTGTAAAATACAATCCCATCATGAGAGGATATCTCGTCAACAATCTGTCTTTTCAATATGCTGATATTGTCGTTCCTTCGTTCAACATTGACCATAATTCTCCTAGCCGTTCTAATTCCCTCCTCAACCCTCAACTTGGTCAAGGTCTGACGTTCGTAATTAACGGTAAGGTACGTTTGTATCCCAATGGCCAGGATTAATAACAACGTGACGATTAAGGTAATCTTGTATATCAGCCTGATTTTAACCTTCTTACTTTTGTTTGTCATCTTATCTATGTATGTAAATAAATGGCCCCCCTTATTTATATATTCTCACAAAGCGGCTTTCCCCCCGTATTTTACCAAACTTCTTTACCATACTCTTTCTCCCAGCCTATTAAGTATGAGTGATATACACACCCCGTGCTTATCGATCGTTTCCGATATCTCCGTAATTGTCGCCGGGTTCATCAAGAGCTCCAGAATCTTTTCCTCATCCATCTTTAGCTCATTTTCGTGCAGGCTTTCCAGCGCAGTGGTTCTGTACTCTAATTCTACTAATTTTTTTCTCAATTCCTTAATCCAACCTAGGCCATCTATGATACTCATTCACCCACTATCCACTTCTTTTTTCTCGTCAACAGGCACCTTGTAGCGGGGTTCCTTCCCCAATCTCTCACGAATGGTGTTTATTTCCCTCTTAAGTTCAACCATCTTCAACTCCCGGCCGATCATCAGTTTATTGAATCTTTCAAGTTCATCCATCTTTTCTCTCAATTTTTCCTCCATCTTCTTGCGCTCGGTGATGTCAACCGCTACGGCAGACAAAAACAAAGGTATTCCATTTTCACCTTTTATGAGTGTTGCACTCATCAATGTAGGAAAAACGGTATCGTCTTTTCTTTTATGCCATACCTCTTCAGCAGTATAACTACCTTCGTTCTTAAGATACTCATTTAATCTCATTACATTCCTTATTTGTTCTTCAGTATGGAGAATAGATAAGTTTTTACCAATGAGCTCTTCTGACATATACCCGTGCATCTGAGCAAAAGCTTCGTTGACATAAAGGAGATTACCTTCAAGATCAGATATCGCGGTCCCATAGCTTGCCATATCAGAAATTGTTTTGAATTTTCTTATTTCCCTCTCCATCTCCTCTCGCTTGGTGATATCCCTCAAAATGACCATATCCCCGACAATCTTATCCCCTCTCTTCAGTGGCGTTGCACTGATCTCAATGAACCGTCTTTTCCCCTCTTTTCTTATTAATTCCACCTCATAAGGGGGAACATTCATCCCAATTATCCTTTTACCGAAATTCTTCAAAATTATTGCCAAGCTTTTTGGAGGAAATATCTTCAATCTGGCGATATTCTTCCCCATCAGTTCCTCCCTTCTGTAGCCAGTTATCTTCTCAACCTTACTATTAACTGCCATTATATTACCCTTTAAATCAAGAGTAACAATTACGTCGTTGGCGCTCTCGAAGATTGTCCTGTATTTCTCTTCAGATTCTCTGAGATTTGTCATCAATTTTTGAAGCTCTGTAGCTCTTTCCTGTAGCTTTGCCCTAGCATTTAGCAATTCTCTCTCTATTCTCGCCCTTCCGATAGCCAAACTCACCCTGCTCGCAAAGATCGAGAGCAATTCTATGTCCTCCTCTGAATAATCCCGAGGCTCTTTATTCAAAACGCATATAGTACCGATGGCTTTTCCCTTTCTGCCCAATAAAGGGATACCCATGTAGGATTCAATTCCATATTCCCTAAGGTAGGGATATCTCTCAGCTAAGGGGTCTTTTTTAATATCAGGGATGACTATCGGTTTTTTCTTGTCTATAACAAAACCGCATACTGTTTTATTAACCTTAACTCCCATCCCCTTCCTTATCCAGCCTTTAGCATCACCGCGCAACGCTCTGAAGAAGAGATTATCACCTTTCAGAGTAGTGATATAACACATATCCGGGTTCAACATCTTTGCGACTTCATCTGCCGTGAAATCAAGGAGTTCCTCAGTAGTTATATCGATCTTAGTAGATAGTTCGTATAATGCCGAGAATCTTTCCTCATCCTTCTTTATCTCCGTAATATCTCTAGCAGCGGCAAAGACGCCCTCTATCTCGCCCTTGGAAGTTCTGTATACGGTTGCATTGTATGAAACTATCGTCTCCTCCCCGGTCTTC
>DAOVSE010000006.1 GCA_030633595.1 Candidatus Altarchaeota archaeon | reverse complement strand
CAAATGCAACATGGATAGATTATCTGTACTGGCAGGATACCCTTGGATGCGGTGTTATATTTTCCTGCGAGGCTATGGGTGAGAGATTAAAATTGGATTGTCCTCATGGTTATAAGCATGAAGCTGATACGACTTGTTCGAATGTTAGCCAGTGTGAATGCCCCGATGGTGTCTGCACAGAAGGTGAGACCTGCCCGGCAGATGCATATACATGTCCGGATAACATATGTTATAAACCGACCTGTGTGAATGGTTGTGGTTTGGAGTCTATTACAGATGCTGAAGACCCAGGAGAGTGTAATTCCACAGTTGGTTGTATTACACCCCCCTGTATATGTAACGCTATAAGTAGTTGTGTACCTTGTCTAGAAGGAGGCAAAGACTGTGTCTCAAATGATGAGTGCTGTTCAAGAGATTGTTTACCAAGCAAGAAATGCAAAAACGTGTAGCAACAATCTTTTTACCCCCTGCCGTTGTTTAATTAAAACACCGTGATTAAACTATCCCAACGGCAATCTTTTTATTTCCTGCTTTCATAAATTTATTAAGACATATGGAATTCTTTTCAGTTAAACTACAAAGGGCGTAAATGGCAAACTCAGAATCTGAGCTGGTAGAGGAGGAAGAACTTATCAAACAACAGGCTGAGATAGAAAATAAACTTGATGATCTCCTGAAGGAAAGGATGGAGACATTGAGTAGGATTAGAGATATCGTTAGAGAACAATCCGGGCTAGAGCAGGAGCTTGATAGGGTAAACGGGGAAGAAGATGAACTTGGGGATAAGATGAAGAACCTAAAAAAGGAAATCGGGGACATATCGCGGGAGATAGCTGAGACTGGCGAGGAAAGGAAATTATTAGAAATTCATAAAAAGAAGACCGAACTCATTCAGGAACTATTAAATGTTGAAGAAAACATGGGTAATGTCACACGAGAAAAGGTCGGGATTCTAGATAAGATAAAAAAACTAACCAAGAACAGGTCTGAACTGGAAGTAACATTGGACGGGGTGGAGAAAGAGAAAATGAAACTCAAAGGGGAAATATCTGATTTAAAGGAAAAAACGCAGGAGTTTATGGATAGCATGAGCAGGGAGATAATAGAGAGGGATAGTGGGGAAGCAATTGAGATTAAAGCAGAGAAGGGCGTTGAGAAAGCTCAGGAGATGAAGGGGGAAAAACCAGAAGAGAAACTCGAGGAAAAGCCAGAAGAGAAAAGGGGTCTACTTGGTATGCTTGGCAAACAAAAGCCAAAAAAAGAGTTTAAAACGGAAATAGGTATGGACGATCTTTTGGATATGGGCTTGTTAAAAAAGGTGTTGGGTATCATGGACAATCTATTAGAGAAACTTCCAGAGGGTGTAATTGATGAATTCTCAGGATCGAAGGATTTTAATAGGTATGAAGAATTTTATAATACTATTAAAGGTTATAATGGAAAGCCCGATCAGAGAGAATATATTGATAAGAATGTAAAGGATATATTGGGCACTATAGCCAATTTGCTAAAAAAACTTCCAGAGGATGTAATTGATGAATTCTCAAGATCGAAGGATTTTGACATATATAGGGATATATTGAGTAAATATGGAGTAAAATAGATAGGGGAATAGAGAATGGGTTTACTGGATAGAATCAGGAGAAAAAGGGGGCCGGGAGAGAAAAAGACACCACTCAAGGGAAAACCCGTCACAGTTAAAAGCGAGGAGGAATTCCTAAAGACCTGTAAGGGATTAACAAAGGATTTCGGGGGAACTATGTTTCTCTCGGGTGATATCGACAGAGAGAGATATTCTGCAAGTTTGCTCATTGATAAGGGGGGTATAGTTGGGTCGACATTTGAGTTCAAGGGACTCATAACGTTTAGAGAGCAGGCAATAGATGAGATAAAGAACAAACTTAAAGGCAGTAGCGGTATCCTCCATATATTCGAATTCGATGAGGAGGCTATGGAACTCGCCAGAGAGGAGAACAACTCCGCATTATTGAAGAATCCAATCCCCTTAAGCAGTTTGGGTATGAGAATAAGGCTTTTGATGGAGAAGTGGGCCAAAGAACGCGAAGCACGAAAGGAAGAAACAAAGCCGATAAAGATCCCCGAGATATTTAAAGCGGAAAGGAGATTCAATTTACTCGAACTGGCAAGAAGTCCAGAGAAAATTCAGGGGGCCAAAGAAGAAGACTTATATGAAAAAGAGGGATCTGATGAGATGGATATCGGCGAGGTGGATAATCTACTCAAGGCGATGGAAGGGAAAGTAGGCGGTGGGAAACTAGAGAAGCTACGAAGGATAAAAGAGGAGAGAGAAAGAAAAATTGCCGAGAGATTGTCAAAGGTAAAGAGGAGGGAAAAACCGAGGAAGGCAATTGAGGAGGGTGAGAAGGTAAAGACCACAATTGATCGCATGTACAGCTTAGTGAAAAAATACAAGAGGATCAAGATAGATGATAAGTTAGCTCATACATTAGGTGTTGATAAGACACAAATAGAAGAGTGGGCAGTGATTCTGGAGGAGCACGATCTACTTGAACTTCATTATCCAACTATAGGTGAACCGGAAATCAGAATAGCAGCGGATGGGAAAGAAGAATTCTAGATATAGACACGGCTGATATGGAAATAGATATATAGGGGGGTGTACTAATATCTATTGTCTCACTTAATTATTCAAAAGGTAGAAATGACAGAACAGATGCTAGAGAAAGGAGAGAATGGTGTTGGAGAGGAACTATCGAAGGTTAGGGAGAACGTATTGGAGAAAAAGGAGAGGGTAATGGAATCCTATGAGGTGGATTCCGATGATGTAAAAGTAAGGGTGGATGTAGTAGTAAAGGACCACATACCTGCATATAAAGTCATTGTTCCCGAGATTGACGTAGCTACGATGGCACTTCTGGATGACATCAAAGAGAAGTTGATTGGTGCTGTTGAGCTAAGCGCCACTGAGATCTTTGATCCAAAGATAATGAATGAATTGAAAAAAGAGCTGAGGGAGGATGCAGAGGTACTACTGGGTGAAGAACTACCTCAGCTGGATAGCGACACAAAGAAACATTTTGTACTGAATCTGATCCAGGACCTTCTAGGTCTCGGAAAGATAGACTTCCTCCTAGATGACGACCAGATTGAGGAAATCGTTATAAATTCCTCAAAGGAGCCTGTAAGGATCTATCACAAAAAATATGGTTGGTTGGAGACGAATATAATAATAGAGTCTGAGGCCCAGATCTCAAATTATGCGAATATAATAGCGAGACGTATTGGGAGGGAGATAACCACTCTGAATCCATTACTGGATGCACATCTCATGACCAAGGACAGGGCTAATGCGATACTGGGTCCAATTGCAACGAAGGGCAATACAATAACGATCAGAAAATTTGCTCGTGATCCCTGGACTGCACCAGATTTCATCAAGAATAAAACAGCCAATTCAGAGGTTCTGGCTTTAATCTGGCTGTGTATTCAGTACGAGATGAATATGCTAATATCCGGGGGCACAGGATCTGGAAAAACATCTTTTCTAAATGTCTGCATGCCCTTCATACCTCCAAATCATAGAATAATCTCAATCGAAGACACTAGAGAATTGCAATTGCCGAGGTTCCTGTACTGGTGTCCATTAACAACGAGACCACCAAACCCAGAGGGCAAGGGGGAGGTTACCATGCTGGATCTCGTAATTAATTCGTTAAGGATGCGCCCGGACCGTATAATAATGGGCGAGATCAGAAAGCAAAGAGAGGCAGAAGTACTTTTTGAGGCAATGCATACCGGACACTCAGTATATTCCACATTGCACGCGGATACGTGCGCTCAAACTATAACAAGGTTGGTAAATCCACCCATAAATATACCTGAAAGTATGCTCGATGCGGTTCATCTGAATGTGGTAATGTTCAGGGACAGAAAGACAGGGATAAGAAGGATCTTTGAGGTAGGTGAATTCATCGAGGATATTCATCCAGAGACCAAAAGAGTAAGCTTTAACCCAAGTATACTCTATAGATGGAATCCAAAAACAGATGAAATCGTTCAAACCGCACAGGAAAACATAAGGTTATATGAAAAGATAGGAACGCATACAGGACTTGCTCCGGATGAAATCAGAGGGGAAATAGAACTTAAGAAAAAGATCCTTGAATGGTTGGTTAAACATAATGTAAGGAGGATAGAGGAGATAGGCAAAATAATGAACAGATATTACGTTGATACTGATACCGTGATTAAATTCGTAAATGAGGATAAAAATCCAAAGAAATTGCTTGAGTAGAGTCACTTCTTCAAAATGCTGTAGAACTGAGCGGTTTCAAACAAATGCCCTGGTGTTATGTATCCGATGACCTTCCCCGAATCCACAACCAGGTGAAAATTCTTGCTCAGTAGCCTCGTTAGTACATCCTCTGCATCGAGGTTCGCATCCAAAACCTCGAAGCGTTTTCTTGCGACATCCCTTACAGGAATTCTGTCAAATTTTTCCCTATCCACCCCAATTACATCTTGGATATCCAGGATACCTATAACCCTCTTGTTTAAATCCGTTACCGGGTAATATCCCTGGCTGGGTATCGCTATCTGCTCTAGGAATTTATCCAGGGTCAGGGATCCCTCTACATGCTTCAGATCACGCACTGCTATGTCGCCTGTTTTTAAACCCCGAATCGCGTGTTTTAGTTTAACTATTTTGAGTTCACTTGGACCTGCAAATAATATAAATATTGATATGAGGACTAACATAAAACTTGTACCAAGGCCGATCACAAACATCAGAACAGCGAATATCTGACTGATCTGTACTGCTATCCTCGTCGCTTTCACATAATCCATCCACAGTGCAAGAGATGAACGCAACACTCTGCCCCCGTCCATCGGAAACGCCGGGAGCAGGTTGAATACGCCAAGAATGAAATTCAACGTGGTAAAGATGACGAATATATTCGGAATCTCAAAGATATCCTCAAATACCCTATCGATAAAGACATATTGAATCAGAGTATCTATCTGCAGATAATCCGGCCAGTATATAAGTAGAATTATCAAACAGAGAAATACAAAAATAAAGTTAATTGCTGGCCCAGCTATAGATGTCTTTAGTTCAATCTGGGGATTTTCGGGAATATCAATGCTAGCAGCCCCACCCAGGGGCGTCAATGTTATCTTAGGTACCTCTACATTATTCCTGAGGGCAATTAGAGAGTGTGCGAACTCATGGATCAGAACCGTCCCAAATAGAAGGACGAAGAATGCAAATACCTTTATGCCATAGAAGGTAGCATATATCAATCTATATATATCTGTATATTGCGAAAATCCATAGATGGCTGCAATAAAGAGGGCAATAAAAAAAACAAAAATAAAACTTATATGCAACTCAACAGAAATTCCGGATATTCTAAAAATTCTATATGAGGATTTCATTATCATCAACCGCGGGGCATTGCTGTAACCCCTGTCCTAGCAACTGTTTTTATCCCCATCCCTCTTGCCAACTCAATAAAGGCATCTATCTTCTCCGGATTGCCGGTTATCTCTACTGCTATCGTGTCAGGGTTTACGTCCACTATTCTACCCCTGAAGACATCCGCATATTGCATTATCTGCGATCTCTGAGATTCCTTCGGAGCATTAATTTTCACTATGCATAACTCTCTGCAAATACACTCATCTATGGAAAGATCGATAACCTTTATAACATTAACCAGTTTGTTCATCTGTTTCTCTATCTGCTCAAGAATTTTATCATCCCCTGTTGTAAGTATGGTCATTCTCGCGATCTTGGGGTTTTCTGTTGGCCCTACTGTGATACTATCTATGTTAAATCTCCTCCTGCTAAACATAGAAGCAACCCTCTGCAATACACCGGGTTTATGCTCAACCAATGCTATAAATATATGGGTTCTCATTTCGTATTAGAATATTGGTTTCAATTTTAAAAAAGACGGGTGTTCTCTTATAAGGGGCCATTGTAAAATATTAATCTATACAAAAATGGTAGAAGAAACAAAGGATTCCTACCCGGATGTAGGGGAATTGGTACTTGGTACTGTAGAGGGCATATTCAAGCAGGGCGCATTTATAACACTGGATGAATATGGTAAAAAGAAGGGGATGCTACACCTATCTGAAATATCACTAAAATGGGTTCGCAATATTCGCGATTACGTTAGAGAAGGACAAAAAGTTGTTCTGTTGGTTCTGAGGGTTAATCCTCAACGAGGACATATTGATCTATCTCTGAGGAGGGTTACAGATGCCCAGAGAAAAGAAAAACTACAGAAGGTTAAGCAGAAACAAAGAGCAAACAAGCTTCTAGAGCTACTGGCAAAGGAGTTCAAACTATCAACTAACGACATAAGAGCTATAGAACAGGAATTCCTTAAAAGATTTGATTCGGTATATGAGGGTCTAGAGGCCATAACCATGGATAATAGCACATTGGATGGACTAAAGATAGATGAAAAATGGAAGCCTGAGCTATTAGATCTGATAAAGAAGAGCATAAAACCACCCTTTGTGAGTATAACGGGATATGTAGAATTAAAGAGCTACGAAGCTAATGGTATCGATACTATCAAAAAATCACTAAAGAAGATAAAAAACTATAAAACAGAATGCGATATAGATGTAATCTACGTATCTGCCCCACTCTATAGGGTAAGCGTACGTGCGAAGGATTACAAATCGGCTGAAAGGGCCCTGAGAAACTCTGCTGAGGAGTGTGTTGAATATATAAAAAAACATAAAGGTTATGGTGAGTTTCATAGGAAACTCACAGGCAAGACAGAAAAGTGAAAATCAGAAAATGTTCCCTCTGTAGAATTTATACCATGAAGGAAAAATGTCCTGCATGTAAATCAAAGACAGTAATAGCGAAACCTGCTAAGTTCTCACCTCAAGACCCCTATGGCAAATACCGAAGGAGAATGAAAAAGGAAATGGAGAAAGATGCTCATTAAAAGAAATGTTCTGGGCTTCATCCTTGGCGCTTCTAGAGAGATACACCCCAAGGAATTTACTGGTTTGCTTCGAGGTAATTCTGAGATAATAGAAGAGACTTTGTTAATTCCAGGTTCAATCTTCGGAGAAAATTTTGCCACCATCCGGTCTGACATGAAGCCAATAGATCCCTCGATCATAGGAAGCGTACATTCCCATCCAGGCAACTCCTTCACCCCATCAAAAGCAGATCTAAGGTTTTTCAATAAAACCGGTTTTGCACACCTAATTCTAAAGTATCCTTACAAAGGCATCGAAGATGTTGCCGCCTATGATAATGCGGGCAATAGAATAGAACTTATCATCAAAGAGTAACAAAGTAGATATATTTTTATATAGGGAAGAGAAATAATAATAAGCATAAATCCAAGATGAATTTCAAGATTAACAATAGGGGGATACTCCCGTTGATATATCTAGCTATCATTTATATCTATATAGCCACAGTTTCTGCTGAATTACCAATTACAGCTGAATCCCCCCTGGAAATTGTCGATATGATGAATGCACTCCTAGTGCTGATTTGTTGCGTCTTTATCTTTGCAATCGTTAACACCATAAGGAATAGAGAATTAGTGGATTTGATCAGATCAGCTCATTTTTTCAATATTAGGGACGTTATCACAGCATGGACCCTGATGGGTTCTGCCTTCTTGCTCTTCAGTATAACTGAAGTGATATATTCTTTTAACCTGGTAGAACATGAAATAGCACGCAGACTTTTCAGGACCCTCTTTGGAGTTCTGTTTGCCGCTGGTTTGTTCGTACAATACAGGTTCCTTTTGAGGTACATAAAACAAACCGACAAGAAAAAGATTAAAAAGGGGTAAAGGGCTGAGTTGGAATTATATACGCTCTTTCTAATATTTCTACTGAGATGAAACCCAGATTAAATGAATATGTAAAACCATGGGTTCAGGGTATAGGAGCCTATATTCCCGGAAAAACGATAGAGGGGTATATAAAATTAGCGTCGAATGAAAATAGCTATGGACCCCCCCCAAGGGTTATGGATGCCATAGAAAGAGCTAAGTCTGCGATAAATATCTACCCGTATAAAGATGATGAGGTTAGGGAGAAAACAGCCGAGTACTGCAGGGTAAAACCTGAGAACATCATCCTTGGAAATGGTTCGGATGAATTATTTGATCTGATACTGAAAACCTTTAGAGGTCCCTGTCTCGGCATTAATCCCTCATTTTCAGGGTATAAGATAGCCGTAAATATCCTCGGTGAAGACTATCTGGATATAAACCTTAATGATGACTTCACATTCTCATCGGAAGAATTTATCAAGAAATCGAAAAAAGCCAACATCCTGATTTTGTGCAGTCCAAACAATCCTACCGGGACTGTGATGGCTGAGGATCAGGTAAAAGAGATTCTGGATGAAAATAAGATTACGATAGTTGATGAGGCATACTTTGAATTTTATGGAAAGACCGCAGTCCCTCTGCTCAAGACATACGACAATCTCATCGTTCTGAGAACCTTTGCAAAAGCATTCGCATTAGCGGGTTTACGCATCGGCTACGGAATCGCAAATTCCGATATAGTAGATCTGTTGTACAAGGTAAAGCCGCCATTCAATGTTAATTCATTAGCTCAGGAAGCTGCAATTACAGCTTTGGGTGATCTGGCCTATATGAAATCAACTACCGATAGTATAGTAAAAGACAGGGAACTCCTCTTCGAAAAATTAAAGCAAAAATTCAGAACCTTCAGATCATATGCAAATTTTGTCCTGGCAGACACGACACCAATGAGCTCCAGAGAGTTCTACGATAGGCTCCTTGAAAAGGGGATAATCGTCAGAAATCTGGGCAAATTCAGAGGCTTTGAGGGAGAATATTGCAGAATCAGCGTTGGAACGACTGATGAGAACAGAACCTTTATTCGAGCATTGGAGGAATTTTAGATCTATTCATCACTCCCTTTTCTTTGAACCGCGAAATCGGTTCACGCTTTGTGCCGTCTGCGAAACTGCTTTGCAGTTTCGAGACATGCTCAAAAATGCAAGGCATTTTTGGCACATCAAATCTCTCTGAGATTTGCTTGTCAAATCACGAAGTGATTTGCTTGTCTTCGCTAATGCTCGACGACACAGGATAATTCTTTGTTGAATTTGCGAAGCGAATGTGGCTGAGCTTCGCTCAGACACACTCAAGACCAAAGGTCTTGCGTGTTCCCTTTTCTTTCGTCCACGTTTCTTTTTTTAAAAGAAAGGTGGAGTGGGACCGCCGAGATTCGAACTCAGGTCCATGGCTTTTTCGATTCCTTTTCAGGATTCCCAAAGCCACGAGGATAACCAAGCTACCCTACGGTCCCAATAGATTGTTTTGTTCAGTGCGGCTAAGCGACTGAAGGGAGCGCACGCCGCACATTAGTCGTCGGCTAATTCCGACCTATCCTACGGTCCCAATCAAATCAAGCAGTTAATTATGGGTACTGCAGGGATTTAAATTGTGTTTTCTCTACCCTGCATGTTATCTTCGCCTGAATTTACAAGCTTCTGGATATTAAGTCCAAGGTATACTGCTGCGAAGATTCCAAGTATCAAGGGCAACAGGTAGAGGAAGAACCTGTTTATTAGGGTGGCAGCCGCCGCGGATGCTTCTGGTATATTTGCCATTAGGGTATACAGAGTTATACTTGCGCCCTCCCATATACCTAAGGCTCCGGGCAAGAGTGGTATGAACGAGAGAACAGAAACGGCGGTTTCTACGATCAAAACAGTATGGAACTCAATTTGAAGTTCTAAGGCCATGAAGATTATATACGTCCTCAGGAATCTCAAGCACCAGTTTAATAAGGATAAAAGGGTACCAAAGAAAAGGATATAGTTATCCATCATATGTAATCTTATAGCTTTATTGAATCTTTCAGATATCTCATCGATCTCGGGGAGAAATCTCTGGACATAGCTCGTTAGGATTGGGATACTGGAAATAAGGTTAAACAGCATCCGAATTAATTTCATCGAAAATTCTTTGTTTATAACCAATGTAATGGCAATAAAAAACAACAAAAGTAACATGAGTGCAATGAAACCAAGGAAAATGGCAAGAAGTATCGAAACCCCTTTAACGAATATGAGATATAAGGCTATCCCGCTGAGAAGGAACATGGGGGCAATCTCTAAAAACAGATCAACTATAACACTGGATACCGCGGTTGGTAAAGAAAGGTTATCTGTCTTGGAGATGATATAGGCTCGAACGGGCTCACCCCCTGCCAAGCCAAAAGGCGTTATACCATTGACAAAATAGCCGACGAATGTAGCAGGGATTATATTTCGCATCAAAACCCGTGAGTGTCTCAAGACGAGTCTCCATTTTACCGAGGCCAATAGTATTGATGCCAGTTGTATAGCTAAGAGCAGGAGAAAATAATCCAGAGAGAGCTTTCTTACCTTACCTACAACTTTATCAAAATTCACTAGGTAGAGGATTAGAAGTACTATCACAATACCAATTAGAGAAAGGAAAATTGTTTTGCGTCGCATTTTCATAAAAGAGACTCATAAATTTTAACCAACTTTTCAACGGATTTGTTAATGTCCCTCTTTTTCACCTCGTCCAATGCCTTTTCTCCGATTTCCTCCCTGTGTTTTTTGTTCTCGAACAGAAACTCCGTATTTTCTGCAAGTTCTTCTATTGAATTACATACAATTCCCCCCTTACCCACCACCTCCCTAAGTACCTCATTGTTTGAGATAAGTACTGGTTTTTTGAAGAGCATTGCCTCCTGGGCAACTATCCCCTCCGTCTCTACTTTAGAGGGCATTAGCAGCATTGCAGCCTCATAAAAGGCCGCGATTTTGTCTTCATGCCCCAGGTAATTGTAAAAATGAATGTTCTCAAGCTTTGGTATCTTTTTCTCTAACGTGCCTTTACCGACAATAAAGAATTCCCTGTCGGGGAGTTTTTTGGCAACCTCTATAATCCAGCTTATCCTCTTTGAGGCATCTATCCTCCCCAAAAAGAATGCAAACTCCCCCTTGATGTTATATTTCTCCTTGAAATTTACTGTTGGTTTTATATTCTCTATTGATTCTGAAATGTCCATACCATTTGGGACTATCTCAGCCCTTGCTTTAAGCCCCCGTTCCCTGAACATCTCTTTCGTTGCATTGGTCTGGCAGACAACGACATCAAAGCGATTGAAAAAAGAGATAACGTACTTCCAGGCCAGTTTCTGTAGGAACTTCGGCTGTCTGTGGCCGAATATGCCCTCCAGGAGGTGATAGGGATGCAAATGAGTTGTTACAACCTTTTTACTACCTAAGAGAGAGGAATACAGACCAAGAGTATAACCCGTATGTACGTGCATAATGTCCGCATCAATTTTCCTGAATGTGGGGATTATTATATCATAGTCCCGAAGTAAGGGAACCGGGACATGGGGAAGAGATGAAACAGGAAATTTATAATGTTCGTTTACCCTGCCGGTAATTAGTCTGATATCAACATATTTTCGTAATAATGGCACGGTTCTCTTGATATATATTGCAATTCCATTCAATTGCTCGAATGTATCCGAAATCCAAACGACTCGCATTTTACCTATTTCTCACCTTCCTTTTCATTGATCTTGACCTCGTCCACAACCGGTTCAAACATGAAGTATTTCTCAACGTATTTCTTCATCTCATCATCCGAGATACAGGAACGCCTGCCCTCCTCGTCATAGAGTTTATGTATATCCTTATATATTGCCAAAATCCTGGGGTCCTTTTTTTCCACCTTCACCTTCAAACCCATCAGGTCTTCAGCTATCTCCTCAACCTTCTTCCTTATCACCTCGGTGCCGGATGTATCCCCGATCATCAACCTCCTCTCACCCCCCACGGATTCCGGTGGGAAAGGCTCGTAAAGAAAGGGATTTTTTATCACTGCGGCAGTGTGAATTCCGGACTCATGAGCAAAGATATTCTTTCCAACTATTGCCTTGTTTCTGGGAATAAATACCCTGACCTCCTTTTCTATATATCTGGCGAATTCAACGAGGTCTTCGGAATTATATTTTTCAAAGCCCTTGACCCTGTGGATAAAAAAGACAAGAATCTTTTCCAATTCACTGTTACCTGCCCTCTCGCCCATACCCAAAAAGGTCAAATTCGACCAGTTGGCGCCATGCCAATAGGCTGCAAGTGAATTCGCGACACCCAAACCGAAGTCGTCGTGAATATGACTCTCTATATTCCTGACCCCAAGAGCCCTGAGCTCCTTAACCATCTTTGGTATTCCATAGGGGAGATCAACCTCTGGGAAGGGCACCCCAATACCCAGGGTATCGCATATCCTGATAATTGCATTTTTATCCCTCGAGATTATCTCCTTTACCAATGGAAAGGTAAAGCCCTTAAAATCTGATCTCGTGATATCCTCCAGGTGGCATCTTACCCTGAGACCGTGATCAATAGCATAGTCTAATGCCTGTAGATATCTATCCTTTGCCTCCTCCCTGCTCTTAAATTCTATCTTATCGAAAATGTGTGGGTCCGATACGGACATGAGGATTCCAGTTTCCTTTATTTCATCAAATTTTAGAATAAGGTCTATATCCTCTGGTTTCGCTCTCGCCCATCCAGTAACCTCGGGAAACTCATAATTTATATTCAACATCTCTCTGGCAACCGCTTTATCTCTTTCATTATAGAGAAAGCATTCGAGCTTTTCAATCCCGATTTTGTGCAGATACTCATAGATCTTAAGCTTATTCCTCTTTGTCAGGATGATCCCGGGCATTTGAATTCCATCACGAATTGTACTATCGCTGATCCAGATCTCCTGCTTTAGAGGCAATTCTATCTTTGGCATTTCTTCATAGCTTCTGAACATTTTAGTCGTTATACTATTCCCAGTATAGGTTGATAAACAACACTACTTATTCTCAACGATCCTAACAAAGGCATCAAAAAGGGGAGTATCAGTAGTTACAGAAAAGAACTCAACACCCGTATCGTCGCATATTTCCTGAATGCCTAAAGTGTGCTCCTCTAATCTTTTTTGATATCTCTCCTTGAAATCAGGGCTCAGAAAGGTTCTCTCGCTCTCGGAGCTCTCCATATCCTCGAATTTTATGTCATCTGTCCACTTCAGGCCGATTTCTCCTGGATCCAGTGTTTGAACTAATATAGCCTCCTTTGAATATTTGGCCATTCTATAGATAGCATATTCCAGAGATTCCATCGGCTCAATGAAGTCGGAGATTACAAGAATAAATGACCGTGATTTTATCATATTTGTGTATTGCTCTATACATCTTTCAAGATCTGTTTTCCCTTTTTGAATAGCATTATCAAGTAATTCAACCATCCTAAAGAACTGCATCTTCCCCTTTTTAGGTTGCATAATATCTGTTATTTTATCAGAGAACAGCGCAGAAGCAAACTTTTCATACTTGTTTACTGCGAGATAAGCAAAACCCGCAGCAATGCTTCCCGCGTAGTCAAATTTTCTCATTCCCGCAACAGAAAAATCCATACTTGCACTGGAATCTATTAGTATGTGCAAGGTCAGATCCTTTTCTTCCTCAAAGCGTCGTATGTAGAGCCTCTCTGTTCTGGCATAGACCCTCCAATCGATAGACCTGAAATCATCTCCCGGATAATACTCCCTGTAATCTGCTATCTCAATACCCCTGCCCTGACGTACGGACCTCCTGCTACCCATGTAAACGCTGGAAACCTTTCTTCTGGCAAGCAGGTCAAGTCTTTTAAGCTGATCCAGAAAAGTAGAATCGATTGCCACCCTAAACCTCTTTAAGTATTTTCTCTATAACCTCATTTGTCGTTATTCCTTTACGTTCAGATTCGAAGTTTAGAATTAATCTGTGCCTCAAAACAGGATATGCCATCTCATCTATATCCTCTTTACTTACATAGTTCCTTCCTGCAATTAATGCCCTCGCCTTAGCTGCCAGTACCAAACCAATAGTTGCTCTCGGTGAAGCCCCGTAATCCAGATACTTCTTGGCAGTTCCATCCCCTTTAGGTCTAGTTTTCGTTACAATACTCAGAGCATATCCCTTTACGTCATTTGCTATTGGTAGCTTACGAGTTAATTCCTGGATAGCGAGAAGTTTTTCCTTACTCATCACCCTCGATGTCTTTGGTACGATCTCTCCCGTGTATAGGTTCACGATTCTGTCCTCATCTTCTATCCTTGGGTAATCGACCAGTATCTTTAAGAGAAATCTATCAACCTGTGCCTCTGGCAATGGATACGTTCCCTCCATCTCTATAGGGTTCTGTGTTGCAAGTACAAAGAAGGGTTTATCCAAGGGATATGTTGACGTCCCCACAGAGACCTGTCTCTCCTGCATTGCCTCCAACAAGGCTGATTGTGTCTTTGGTGTTGCCCGATTTATCTCATCGGCCAGGAGGATATTAGTGAAAACTGGCCCCTTCTCAAATTTAAATATCTTTCGCCCATCCCTCTCCTCTACGACATACGTCCCGGTTATGTCAGATGGCATTAGATCTGGTGTACATTGTATCCTCTTAAAATCGAGATCCATTATTCCGGATAACGTACTGACTATCAGGGTTTTACCCAAACCCGGAAATCCTTCCAAAAGGGCATGATTCTTTGTAAATATTGCAATAAGTATCTGCTCTATTACCTTTTCCTGTCCCGCTACAACCTGCTTCATCTCATCAAGGATTTCGTTGTATATGCCACTCAGTTGATTATATACTCTCTTAACCTCCTTCTTTTCTTTAGGCACATCTACGAGCCTTATTGGTTTTTCCTGTATATCCTCTTTCTCCCCCCCTAGTCCCTTCCAGATACTTCCTCCTGTCTTGGTCTGAGTTTTTTCCTTCATTTTTCCTCTTCTAATATATTTTGTAATGATTGAAAATATTTCCTGATGAGTTCCCTGTACTCTACTGGATCTTGTTCTGGGATTTCAGCAGATTTTCCCTTTAGATTACCTGAAAATTCACCCCTTACCCTTTCCTCTTCCACATCCCTAATCTCTATCCCTCCCCCGTATTCTGGATGCATCTCCATATCTATGTCCTTTCCGGCGATCTTTGCGGATGACGGTTCCCCGTAAATATCAGGATTTAATTCTTCACCAATGCCCCCTCCAAATCCCGGAATTGGCCCTTCATTGACCCCGGGCAATTCGCCGCCGCTCTCCCCCCCAAGCCTTTCCTCTTCTATCTTGTTTTTAGATTCGAATCTCTCCCCTTCCTCCGGTTGGAATTCATCGTGAACTATGTCAAAACCCGTGAAATCCTCGATCTGCTCTAGGAGATCTTTATCGATAAACCCCTGAAAATTAAACCCAAGGTCCTCGATATTTATGAAATTTATGGAGAGAAAAACAAAAACCAGGATTACAGTCAGAATTGTTCTTGACATTACCTCTCTCGCATTCAGGAAGGAAGAATACCGTATCTTGTCCATTCTCTTGGAGACGTCCTTTAATAGACTTTCTACAATAATGTTTTTTACTTTTCTGTTGTCGTAAGCGGTTTGAAGTCTTTCATCCAGCGAAGGATATTTACTTACTACTGATTTAATGACATTCGTTCTGTAGACTTTATATATAATATTTATCATCAAGTAGATTATGGCGGGGCAAATGGCAATAATTGAGGGTATACCAAAGAACCTCAGGATTATGGCGAATACCAGAAAAACTATGATGGTATTCAGAATAACACAAAATGCATGAATCTCCCAGGAAAGTTTTTTAACCTCACTCAACCTTGAAACAATTGGGTCTTTCATTTTGTTATGGTAGATGGCCTATGTTGTCATTTATGAGTAATAGAGTACTCTGCAGATCTTCTAGCATTTCAGTAATATTCTCTGTTCTATCCTCACAAATTGAGGCATTATCACAATCCACATCATCAAGGGATTTCATCAGATCTTCTGCCTTTTCCCTCGCTATAACGATATTTATACTCAGTTTTGAGCCATAATCTCTGTACGCTACAATCTCCGACTCCAGTAGTCCGACCTCTTTCTTCTTTAGATCATAATTTTTTTCACAGACACCGAGATCCTGCCTTGCAGCCACATAGTCAGATTTCCATTGATTCCTTTCCTGCTCTGTTTCGAATAAATCTTCCGCGAGAACAGCCTTCTCACTCTTGACTGTCGTATAATAATCACCCAAGGAGGAGGCCCTCTGCTTAGAGAGATTTAATTCATTTATGATATCTAAGAGGGCCTGTTCCGTTTCCAGGAGCTCCTCATTCTTCGCGTTTATTTCTGCCCTGCTCTTATTCAGATCTTCCTGAGCCTGCTCGAACATTTTTTTGAATTCCAGGTACTGACCATTGACCTTATGATATGTATAATCACTGTATAGCGTAACCCCCACCATTGCAACTAACAGTAAAATTAACAAACCGAAAAATACAAAATTTATATCTCTTTTCATAGATATCTATTAGATTTTCAGACAGAAATAGTTTACCCTTTTTGCCATTTTAGAACTAAATATGGCCTAATTCCAATATACTACTATGACAACGAAGGTTAAGGTTAGAGAGTATATGACGGAGGACGTAGACTACATCCCCTACAACTTGAAGATAAACGAGGCAATTGAGATCCTTCTCAGATCTAAGCATCAAAATTTTCCGATAACAAAGAATAGTAATCTTGTTGGCGTTATAACTGCAAAGGATCTACTGAGGAACTGCAACTATCCGGATAAATTAATAAGAGAGATAACAAAAAGAAAGCTCATTGTTGCTCATCCGGACCTGAATCTAGATGATGCCGCAAGGATCATGTTCAGGAATGGTCTGAAAAAATTGCCAGTAATTGATGAAAAGGGAAGGTTGGTCGGGATCATAACGAATTCTGACATACTTAGATCGCATATAGAGAGGGCAACACCAAGGAAGGTTGATATGGTTAGAAATCTACTTGAGTCGGAATATGATACAAGGGTTACGATTAAGAAATATCCGGTACCGATCGGTAAATTGCATCCAACACAGAACAGGATATTCGCAGATGAATTGGAGGGTAGGGAATATGAACTAAAGAAGGGACTTGCAGAACCCCTGATTGTAATAAAAAAGAGAAACTACTATGTGCTGGTGGATGGGCATCACAGGGCTATAGCGGCTCTAAATCTAGATATAGATGAGTTGATGGCGCATGTTCTAGAGATGGACATAAATATTGAACTTGGAATGGAGAGATCTGCCAGAGAGAAGAATCTAATAACGTTGATGGATATCAAAGTTATGGATTATGCCCAACATCCTTTGGTAGAGATCACAACGAAATTAATCGATAGAAAGCACCTCATATAGCCCTGAAATTGATAGATAGCAGCGATCTTGTATATTATTCAGATTCATAGAACTTGAAAATTTGTTTTTTATATCTCTGTTTAAAATATAATTTACGGTTGGAATTGGGTAAAATGGCTGAATTACCACTGGCCCCTGTAGAGAGGGTTATGAGGAATGCTGGCGCGGATAGAATTTCTATAGATGCAGTTAAGAGGGCGGCAGATGAGGCAGAACTCATCATAATGAAATTGACCGAAAGCGCCCAGAGAATTGCCAGCTCCGAGGGCAGGAGAACTGTAACGTCCAAGGACATAATTCTAGCTTCCAGATTGGCCAGGGTGGCAAAGCCTTATCCGTAATCAACTTTTGTGAGGGGTGGTTGGCTTAAATGAATTCGCTTATCTTCAGAAGGGGATATAAAGATTGGAAAACGACCTATAAGATTGAGATTGGTTTTGAATACACTGCAGATCTGGAGAAGAAATTGACCGATGTGATATTAAGTCAGGTGAACATCAATCAAAGTGTTAGAATCCCTTGGAGCATATTCAGATCCTATCTGGAAGATAGGGAAGATGGCATTTATGCAGATGCTTCTGGCCTAACCATAAGAGCCGGGGATGAGGGTTTACTGGTTTCTGATTCACGTTTTCTAAATATCCTGATACATAGGGACCAGATGGAGGCAATAAAGCGCGCAGCCAGGAATGTGAAGGAGGATATCTCAGAATCCGTTGAGAGAATTCTTAGGGGATTTATACCCCATGAGGCACCTTCTAGATATGCATAGAAATGAAGCTGATTCATTGGCTTGAAGAACACTCAAGGGTAACATGGGGCATTACGCTGACATATATGTTAATTATATTCCTCATCTCTTCAATCCCTTACCCGCCGCAACCATTACCTCTCAAAGTCTATACCCCCTTCATCGAACACATTTTAGAATATGCGGTTCTCGGTTTTCTTCTGTCGGTAGCCATAAAAACCGAGAATAAAAAAATGCTAAAATGGACGATATTCTGGGCAATTCTGATAGCAACAATCTATGGTATTACTGATGAGATTCATCAATCCTTTGTTCCGGGAAGAACGGCAAGTTTTTACGATATACTCTCAGATTGTGTTGGCGCCATTATGGGTTCATTTTTCAAATTCCTACTAAGATAGCTATTCCAAGATATCCAGACCCAGCTCTTTGCCAAATCTCACTGCCTCTTGGAATTCATCGTAGGTAAGCCTTCTTTTAAGCTCATCATAGTCCATTGCCCTGTACTCCGGATGATATTGCCCCATTATATTCACCCTGACGTTCTTTAGGTTTTCTGAGATCCATTGAAGTATCGGCTTTGTACAACACTCCAGATGTTCCGGCAAAATTAGATGCCTGATAATGACCTCACCCTGTTTTTCAGCCATCATATGGTTTCTCCTTATTACCTTGGTATAATTTTTAGCATCTGAAAGTCTCTCAGCACATCGATCATTTCCGTACTTGAAATCTGTAAGGTATATGTCCATCACTCCATCAAGGAGCTTCATCGCTTCTTCAGTGAGGTACATGTTGGAATTCCAGATCTGCGGCATATTCCTTTTAGAGTGTTTCAGAACATCCAGGATATAGTATATGTTGGGTGTTGGTTCCCCTCCAACCCAATTTACATTTCTTGCCCTTGCTGTCGAGATCATATCAGCCAAAACCCTTGGCTGGATATGAACCCCCCTCTCGGGATACTGGCTTATGTCCCAGTTCTGGCAGTAGACACACGTAAATGTACAACCGGAAAAGAATATCGTATATGACGGGATTAATTCTGGTTCTTCACCTAGGTGTATGAATTCCGATGCAATTCTTGATTCGAGAACGCCACAATAGCCCTTTTCCCCATCCATCCGGTTAACCCTGCATCTTCTCTCACAAAAATGGCAACCACTCAGGATCTCCTCTGCCGAGTTTATCTTCTCCTCCAGATTCTTACAGAGAAGGTATTTTACCCTTTTCTTTCCCTCTAAAATTGAGAAGTATCCGTTTAGTGCCTTTTTAGTCCTCATATATAATAAATTATCATAGGAGTCAAAAAATGGAAGATACGGTAATAGAGATACTTGAGGAGCCTATTTTAAAGAATACAATCCTGATCGAGGGCCTTCCAGGAATAGGTCTTGTGGGGAAATTGGCTGCAGACCATATGCAGGATGAGTTAAAGGCCAAGAGATTCATAGAGCTGTACTCCCCATATCTGCCACCACAGGTTATAATCAAGGAGGATGGAACTGTAAAGCTCGTGAATATGGAGTTTCACTACCGGAGGGGCGAAAAAAACGATCTGATTATATTGACCGGAGAATTTCAGGGCATAACACCAGATAGCCAGTATCAAATTTCTGAGAGGATCCTCGATATCGCGGAAAAATTCAACGTAGTGAAGATATTCACCCTGGGGGGGCTTGGAACCGGAGACATTACAAAGAAGCCGAGGGTGTTCGGAGCCGCAACAAACAGGCAATTGGTTGCAGACTTGGAAAAATTAGGTGTTATCTTTAAAGGGGGTGGTGCGATCTTCGGAGCATCTGGACTTCTTCTCGGGCTGGGGATGCGGCGCGGAATCGACTCTGTGTGTCTGATGGGGGAAACCCACGGGCAGATAATCGATGCAAAATCCGCGGAGGCCGTTCTGGAGGTTCTGACAAAGATTCTCGGAATTGAGATCGACATGACAGAGCTTGCAAAAAAGGCAAAGGAAACAGAAAAGCAGATAAGCAAGGTAGGCAAGGTCATATCAGAGCAGAAAAAGGCGATTGAGAGGCAACAGGAGTTCATGGAGGAAACCCCCAGCTATATACGTTAATTTCTATTTCTTGGAAGAAATCTTCTCGGCCAGATATAATGGAACAAAAGCGGATATCAGATATACTATTGTCTCTATAAGCCAATTCAGATTTTGTTCTGTGCTCTTAAGGAAGTTGTCCAGACCAAAAATAAACATAAAGATGGTTGCTAAGAGCAGAATACCACCTATACCGTAAAGCGGGTATATAAGAATTGATACCACAGCACCCTCCCCTTTTCTTATCCCGTCTGATTTCCATAGGAAATAAATTCCTGGAACAAGGAACAACAAGGCCTCGATAACCCACATATACTCGGTTTTCCCGTATTTATTCGACAGAACCTCGTGAATTCCGAAGATGTAAACAAGGAGGAATGCAAGGAGCAATATGCAGGATATTGGAACTAATATATATGGCAAGATAGATTTCACATCCCCTGTTTTTTTCCTCATTCTATCTGCTAAGATAAGAAATACTGCACTGAGAACCGCAAAGATGAATGTCTCGATTAAAACCTTCGTGAAATCGTTTGAGTCAGCTTTGCATTCATTCAATGTTCCATGAACTCCGACGATGTAAATAAACAATGCAGGGATTAATAGAGCGATGGCCGCAAAGAGCATAAACGGTGGTTGGACGTTTCTATCTTTATCACTGTAGACCAGACATATCAATGAAGGTACCAAGAAGACAATAGTTTCAACAATCCACTTGAAATCATGATCTCCGTAATCCCATAAGGCAGAATGTACACCAAATACAAAAACAAGGAGTGTAATAAAGAGGAGAAAATAGGAGATGGGCAACAATGCAAAGGGCAGGATAGACGTTCCCCCCAATTCCTTCTTTCTGATATTGTCACTTGCTATTAAAAACGTAACTGATGGAATGCCAAGGAGTATAACCTCAATTATCCATGAAAAATTGACTTCAGAATATGAATAGCCATAGAGCGAATAATGAACCCCTGCCGTATACACTAAAACTGTTACGACGAGGAGAATAACTGCTGCGGGAATTAGTATGTATGGGTAAATAGACCTCTTCTCACCTCTTTCTTTTCTTATGCCATCGGCCTTCCTAAAGAAGACCACACAGGGTATTCCTAAGCCCAGTAACTCAGCGATCCAGATAAGGTCGATATCCCCCTTTAAATCCCAGAAGGATGAGTGAACACCGAATAGATATGTCAACAGGGCCGCAACCAGAAGTATAGAGGAGGCGAGTATGAGTGGTCTTGCGAAATCGAATTTTGCCTGTTTTATCTTTTCCGCACGAGTGAACAGTAGAACACACGATAGACCAAAGACAAACGTCTCCACGATCCACGAGAGGTTTGTTCTGTACTTGGTGTAATCCTCAGTGTGGAGCGCATTATGCAATCCAAAGATATATACCCAGAGAACAACAAGGATAAGGACGTAGGCTATAGGAACCATTATTATTGGGTAAATGGGAATCTTTACATCTTCTTTTTTCCTGAATCCCTCAGCCAGAAGCAACAGGAAATACCCCAGGGCCCCGAAGATAATGGACTCAATAATCCAGCAGTACTGCTGGGTAAACGTGGGCTTGTAATAAACATTGCCCCCCGTAAAGGTCAGCAGGTCATTGAATCCGAAGATAAAGATGAAAAGGGCACATATGATAAATAAAATCCCCGAAATTGCAAGTATCAGTATTTTTGCGGATTTAATCCCTTTCTGCAGTCTGTACCAGGACCACACAAGCATTGAGAGCCCCATAATATTGACGAAAACAGCAAAGTCACCGAAGTCGAAGGCACTATAAACGTGGTACGACTTACCGAGCAGTATATCCGTGGGACCTCCAACTTCTGTTGTTTCATAATATCTCGCCGAGGGAGCGGCACCGAAAACCCCCAACTGCCATATGGAAAAGCCGAACAGGAGGGATATGGCACCAAAGAGCACGAAAACAGACAGTATAGACGCCAAATATAGCTTTTCTGATTCACCCTCCCGTTTAACTGGCTTCTTTTTCTCCGGTCCCCCCACCAGTTTCCAGGGATCGTTGCCACATATCAGGCATTTTTTACACTTTTTTGGGACTTCAGTTCCGCAATTTACACAAAAAGGCATCCTGTTAAATTCATGTACCTTTGTAAATAAATACGTTTCTATTTGCTTCGGTCATGACCGAAATAGAATACTAACCATGCTTCTCAATCTTTACCCTCATAAAATCCTCTGCAACATAAGACTCCGGAAATATCTCCCTGGCTTCCCTCTCCAGTTTTTTCGGTTCCGTATATCTCTGACTGATATGTGTCAGGAAGAGCTTCTTCACATTGGCCTTCTTTGCGACCTCTGCAGCCTGCTTTACAGTTGAGTGGCCTGCCTTCCCTACATTCTCCAGATCCTCGTGAGAAAATGTGCCGTCATGAATTAGAACATCGGCATTCTCCGCAAGCTTGATGACGCTCTCACAGACCCTCGTATCTCCGGTATAAACCAGTTTCCTCCCAGGGATTGGTTTACTAAGCACCTGAGCGGGGGTTATCTTCTTGCCATTAATCTCAATTGCCTCGCCTCTCTGTAATTTCGAGAATAACCTTCCCTCCGGAACTCCCAATTCAAGTGCCTTTTTCTTCAGGAATTTTTTCTTTGGAGCCTCCTCAAAACAGTATGCGAGACTGTTCTGTGTATGCTCCGTTTTTGCACAGGTTATCTTATACCTATCACCCTCCTTTACCAGCCCTGGTTTTATTTCATGGACCCCAACGGACATGCAGTCCATCTGGAACGTGCCCATCGAGAGCATGTGCTCCATCGTCTCTTTTAAACCCTTCGGGCCATGAATCTCCAATGGCCTGGTTCTCTCTAGGAAATCCATGCTCTGGATCATCCCCCCTAGACCGAGAAAATGGTCTGCATGTAAATGGGTAATGAATACATTATCGATGCGCATGAAGTTTACACCGGCGAAGCGCATCTGTCTCTGTGATCCCTCCCCGCAGTCGAACAGGAAAGATTCACCCAGATACTCCAGGAGTATAGCTGATAGATTCCTCTCCCTGGTAGGAACACAGCCAGAGGTTCCAAGAAATACAATTTCCATAAATTAAATTGGGATTTCAGTAAAAAGAATTTAAGGTTAAAACACAATATAGAGTTATGTCACCGAGAATGGAATCGAAGATAGTTATATGGGATATTGATGGTGTTTTGATCTATGTTGTAGATTCATATAGAAAGGCAATAGTTGATACCGTGCAGTATTATTTTTCGGAATGCGTTGGTCTGAAATTGGAAAAGTCTCTGATGGATAGAGCCAATACCCAGGAATTCAAGCTCGCCGGGGGATTTAATGACGACTGGGAGCTTACCTATGCTGCAATACTGTGTTATCTCTCGGAATTAATCAGCAACATGGGTAAAAAGCCCGATTTAGAGTTCCGTCCAGAGGATATTGATGGGATGCTCAAGGGATTGAAGGATCTGGGCTCTGTATACGGTGGGGGCCCACTGGAGTTGGACCTAGGGCAGGTAACGAAAAGAATACGGGAGCATGGCGGAGGGTTAAGTGCGACGGAAAAAACCCTGTCGGAGCTATTTGGCGAGGATCTGGAGATCGCAAGAAAATTCTTTTTCCCGGAACTGATAAAGAGAATATTCGATGAGATGTATCTTGGAAAGGATCTCTTCTATAAAAAATACGGGGAGAATCCACGGTTCTACGGGGGGAAAGGGCTTATCTCGAAAGAAAGGCCCCTGGTGGATCTAAAAACCCTTCTTGAATTGCAGAAGAGATATTACTTTGGCATTGTAACGGGAAGGGAGCGTTTTGAGGCAGAATTCAGTCTAAAGAAGCATGGATTGCAAAACATTTTCTCTTCCGATCTAATGATCACGAGAGAGGACACCAGGGAAAAGAAACCATCCCCTCAGCCCCTTCTGGAATGCAGAAAACGAATCTGTGAGGAATACGGATTGTCGGTGGATACGAAAGCAGTCTACATAGGTGACTCAATAGATGATCTAAAAGCTGCCAGAAATGCCGATTTTTACTTTGTAGCGATCTTGTCCGGAATAGAAAAGGTTAAAGAGATAGATATTCTGAGGAAAGAATTTCAGGATATGAAGTGCGATCTCATCGTAGATGATGTTGGGGAACTTCTCCTTCACCTCTGACTATTCAAATCTGATCCTTACGGATTTCTTATGTGCATCGAAACCCTCTGAATTGGAGATTGTTTCGATAGTTTCTTTCAAGGTCAATAATCCTTCCTTCTTAATCCTCTGAATACTCGACGTCTTTAGGAAGTCTCTCACACTCAATCCAGAAGAGAATCTTGCAGTCCCCCCGGTCGGGAGTACATGATTTCCCCCGGATGCGTAGTCTCCTGCAGCCACGGGAGAATATTCTCCAAGGAAAATAGCACCAGCATCCCTTATCTTTTCAGCGACCTCATCGGGCTTCTCTGTCATTATCTCCAGGTGTTCTGTAGCATACCTGTTGGCGAATTCTATTGACTCTTTGATATTCCTTGTTAATATAACTGCGGAATTCTTCATGCCCTCTTTAGCTGTTTCCTTTGTCTTTATGGATTCTATCTGTTTTGCAATCTCTTTCTCTACCCCCTCAATAACCCCTTCAGAGTCCGTAACCAGAACGCATTGTGCATTGGGATCGTGCTCTGCCTGAGCTAATAGATCTGCCGCGATAAATCTTGAATTTGCCGTTTTATCTGCCAGAATTAAGACCTCTGAAGGCCCAGCGGGCATATCGATATCAACCTTTCCGTAGACGAGCATCTTTGCCGCCATTACATACACATTTCCCGGACCAACGATCTTGTCTACTGGCTTTATAGTTTCGGTTCCGTGGGTTAAGGCAGCTATCGCCTGCGCTCCGCCCACTCTGTAGATCTCATTCACGCCGCATATGTCTGCAGCAACAAGAATTGAATCGGAGATCGGCGGAGGAGAAACGATAACGATCCTCTTTGAGCCGGCAACCTTCGCGGGGATGCACGTCATCAAAACAGTTGATGCATAAGAAGTCCGCCCGCCGGGCACGTATGCTCCTATGTTCTCTATTGGAGTAATCTTTTCCCCGATATTGACACCATCCTCTATTTCCGCACTCCACCCCTTCTCTATTCTCCTCATCTGCTCTTTATGGAATCTTGTTATGTTCCTGTGGGCGTGCTTTAGTGCCTTGACGAGGTTTTCATTAACTCGAGAATGAGCATCCTTGATCTCCTCCTTGGAAACCCTGATGTTTTCTTTTGTTAACTCAAAGTCGTCAAATTTTTTTGAGTAGTCTACCAGGGCTGAGTCCCCCCCCTCTCTTACCTTCCCTATGATCTCTCCCACTGATTTCATGACTTTATCAAGGTCCAGAGTTTCTCTTTCAAGAATCTCCCTGATCTTGTCTCTCTCGGAATATTCGATTACTTTCATCCTCTGCTATTTATTAAAATTTCTACTAAATAAAGCTGCAGTCTCTATTTCCTAGACACCGATCAAGAACAGGATAATTCCAACTGAAAGTCCAAAAGCCACATTAAAGAGCTTGACGTGGATTGTATCCCTGAGAGAGTAGGAGAGCAAGGGGAGCAGACCATGGCCATCCTGAACCAATGAACTGGTCAAAAGTACGGAGAATGGGATCAGACCCTCGGCAAACAGGACAAGGAAGATCAGATGAGGACCCGATTCGGGGATTATTCCAACCAAGGCGGCGAGGATTAAAACAAGTAGCATGTTCTCTGGGAGCATAGCAGCTAAATCGAAATTCTGCATTAAAAATTCAATCGCCAGCAAGGTAAAGAATATCCACAAAAAAAGTTTCGGTATATGTTTTTTTATAACGTGTTTATAGACGTGCTCTATCAGGAAATGTCTGCCCCCCTTTTCCTCTCCGGGATGAATCTCGATGGGGCAGGGCTTTGCTCTTTTCAATTTAATTTTCTTTGCAATTTTTTCGGCTAAAAAGCCGCCAACTATGCCGAGAACAAAACAGATGAAAAAAATGAGTAAGGCAGTTTCCGGTATCATGGCAAGCATGATAAAGGCTTCATCTCCTGCTGTAGAGAGCATTACAGCAGCCAGGGCCCCAAAACCAACCAAACCGTGGGAATAAAGCGACACTATAAAAAAGGCATCTATGCAACCGGGAATCGCTCCCAGTAGAGAAGAGCCAACTATCTGGTTGGAAGATTTTGCCGTTAGGTACCTTTGAATCTTATCTCTGAAATTTATCTCAATCCAATCTATTAAAACCATCAAAACGGCAACTATTGCAATTATTTTTGTTGTTTCGAAAAAGACCTCTTGGATCATCTGAATCGTTAAACTTATAGAAATTATTAATATTTAAATGAATTGTTAATAATTTTTATGCGATATTTATAAATGAGTTATTAATTATAATCATGACGATCATTAGTATCTCCCTGAATGAGAAAATACTTGAGGAGATAGACAGAATCCAGAAAGAACTTGGTTTTTCTGGAAGGTCAGAGGTAATTAGAGCTGGGACAAGAATGCTCATAGCGGATAACAAGGAAAAAGAAAAATTAGTTGGCAGGATAAATTCAATACTCCTGTTGATCCATAACCAGAAGGTGGAGGATACAGTTACAGAAATAAAACACAGGTTTGAGGATATAACGAAAACACAGATACATAGCAATCTAAGAGAAAATAAATGCCTGGAAATATTTGTTTTGGATGGCGACGCCGAAAGGATAAAAGAAATAGCCAGATTATTCCAGGCAAGTGGAAAAATGGAGTATGTTAAATTAATTGTGGCATGAATTTAAAGAAGCTTATTCCTCTAATTCCCAGAATTTTTATTTCTCCAGGAGTATATAACCTTGTAAAAGATAAAATGAAAATATTATTAT
>DAOVSE010000098.1 GCA_030633595.1 Candidatus Altarchaeota archaeon | reverse complement strand
GCATTGAAACACAGGCTAGAATCATTCAGAAAATTTAGGTATTCTCCTAGAGGAAGGAAACTCGAATTAGAGGGTATTTTCATTTACAGATCTACATTGCCTCCTAGAAAGCCAGATTTATATTTGGGATATCTCGATTTGGAAGAAGAATATAAGCTTCTTGGATTAAGACCCCCGGAAAAGAAACAGTTGAAAATATGGTGCCATATCCCGTCCGATCTGACCACCAGGGAAAAACTGCTCTCAAAACCCAACATACGGATTATCGGCAAGGTATCTATGGATATGGATAAAAAATCGACGAAGCATTTTCTTGTTGATGAACTTGAATTTCTCCCCATCCAATACAGAGCAGTTGGCGTTCCAGCATTTGAGAATTTTGAGGATATGTTCTCATGCGTCTATTCTAGGGCGTCTAGGATATATGAACACGGACCTATTCTACTCTTGGCAAGTCTTATAGGGTCAGAAAAGCGATCCATTTATTTTCCAGATGAGAACGTGGGTTGCGGGATCAATATGGGAACATCGGCGGAGGACATCCCCGGGAAAGTAGGTACGGGGGCAATAACTATGTCCATGAGAAAACGACTCAGGAATTTCATAAGAAAGGTAAACATAGGATCACTGGATACTTTATCGACACAATTCCGGTGGAATAGATTCTTGTCTGTTGACAACCCGGAGATTTTGTCAAGAAAGATACAAACTAATAACGAGATTGATTGGAATTTGATTTCAAGCCTTGAAGAGATTAATCAGTTAAAGAGATCGAAATTCATAGCGTCAGACATTAACTTGGTCTATGATCCAGATTTTTTCCCTCCAAAAATCAACAAGGAGGATGCAAAAAACGTGAAACAAACGCTGTTATTTGCGAAATCAACGCCACAGATAACGTATTCTGAGAGTATAAATGCATTGATAGAGGTAAAGACTGAGGACGTGGTGCATGATTTAGCTAAACGCGTTGATTACGCACCATTCCTATTCAGGTACAGATTTGAACCATTATGCGATGCGTTCTTAAAGGGTAATCACCTGGTAGACTACTTGATAGATGGAGATATACATATCAAGAGAAAGGATGTTCATGAGTTCTTTAAAAAAGCCGAAGATGCTGCACTTGAATTTGCAGACTATGCTGAGCGATATATCGACCCCAACAATTTCAAGGATATATTAGAGGGTGCTAAAGATAGACGTGCACAAGATATATTCAATAAATTGCTTGTGAAAGGAGGCATGACCGAAGATCAAATGATAGACTATCTTATGGATAAACATAAGACTAGTAAAGAGAGAGCGGAATCGATAATTGCCAGTTTGGTGTATGAAGAACCAGTGTTGGTTATCAAGCGAGGTAATCTGTACATGCCAGTTTAATGTTTTTCTTGAATCTGATTTTTTATCAGGATTCTATATTATTAATCCTCTAAGATGAGAGAAAAGATCGAGACATTTTTAAGCAAAAAGAAAAAGGAAATTAATCGTATAGCTGAATTGTACCCAGAAGAGAAATCTCTATTTATTGATTATGAGGAATTAGAGAGATATGATCGTGAACTGGCAGAGGAATTGATTCAGAATCCGGATGAAGTCATTAGTGCATTTGAAGATGTTTTGTCTGGGCTGAATATCCCAACCATAGTAGAGAATCCCAAATGTCATGTACGCTTTCATAATCTACCAAAGGAAAAAGGATACTCGTTGATGGTTCGAAATATAACCTCCGACTACATAGGCAAGTTCATGGCGGTTGAGGGTATTGTAAACAGAATCTCCGATATACTTCCAAAGGTCTCCGTTGCGAGATTTTACTGTAACAAATGCGGTGAATTACATGATGAACCACAACCAACCAGATTTCTAAGGGAACCCTTATTCTGCAAAAATTGCAAGAGGAGAGATTTCAGGTTCGTTCCGGATGAATCCGAATGGACGGATGTTCAGAGACTGCAGATTCAGGAACCCCTTGAATTATTGGAGGGGGGAGAAGAGGCTCGCCAGATAGAGATATGGGCGGAGGATGATCTGACCGGGGAGGTTACTGCCGGGGATAAGATCGCTGAAACGGGAATAATGAGATTACTACCGCCGAGAAAAAAGGGCTCTGTTTATTATAAATTTTTGGATGCTAATTTTATTGAGGGTATTGAAAAGGAATTCGAGGAGCTCGAAATTACCAAAAAAGAAGAGAGGGAGATAAAGAAACTATCAAAGGATCCGAAGCTCTATGATAAGGTCATTAATTCGATTGCCCCCTCGATCTACGGCTACAGGGAGATCAAGGAGGCTATTGCACTTCAATTATTTGGCGGTAGGACAGGGAAGAAGCTACCGGACGGTACTACTATGAGGCCAGACCTGCATGTTCTATTGATAGGTGAACCTGGTGTTGCGAAGTCAAGAATCCTGCAATATATCACTCAGATAGCCCCCAAGAGTATATACGTGACCGGTAAAGGCACCACCGGCGCGGGCCTTACAGTCACGGCAGAACGTGATGAGTTTGCAGAGGGTGCCTGGACCCTGAAGGCTGGGGCATTGATCCTGGCTGGTGGGGGCGTGGCGTGCATTGATGAATTCGACAAGATGAATCCAGAGGACAGGGGTGCGATGCACGAGGCCCTTGAACAACAGTCCTACCACCCCTCTACTGAGATAATGTTGTCTGATGGAAAAACAGTGAAGATAGGTAAATTGGTTGATAATTTGATGGAAAAAAATAGGAGTGATATTATTGAGGGCAAGGATTGTGAGATACTTCCAGTTAACGATATAGAGCTTTTAACGACCGATTTTCACAAGATTTTCAAGGTAAAGGCAGACAGGGTAAGTAGACACACAGCACCAGATCACTTTGTCAGGATAAGCTATGGTAACGGTAGATCTATAACCGTAACCCCAGAGCATC
>DAOVSE010000081.1 GCA_030633595.1 Candidatus Altarchaeota archaeon | reverse complement strand
GAGATCTATCTTTATCTGAAGGTCGGCGATGAAGAAATTACAAAAAAAGCTGCATGTAGGACATTTATCCCTTCCAGGGAATGTTCGATACAACTTCTGGTTAATGAATCCCGGCTGGATTCAAGGGTAACTGAGAATATCTATCTGACAATTCTGGCCAAGAACTGTAAGGGTAAGGAGGTGAGCGATTACGTAAAACCCGAATATCTGAAATTTATTAATTGGAGTTTCAATGGGGTTTCCAAAGAGAGAAAGTCCAATAAGACCGAGAGTGATCTGGAGAAGATTAACATAAGCTATGAATGCACTGAAATGTATGATGGAATTCTGCTAAGGATTGGGGTTGGGGGTGAGGAGATAAACAGATATATAACCTGTAGAAAAAAGCCTGAATGCTCTCTTAAATTTTTGGAGGAGAAGTCTAAGCTTGAAGGAAGGATTGGTGAGAGTGTCTATTTAACTGTTATTGCGGAAGAATGTAAGGGCAAAAAAATTGAGGGTGCTGCCCAATTATATCAGCTTTCTTTCGTGAATCGTTCAACGAATATTGTAGAGAGCAACAGGGAAGAGATTAGAACGACATACAGATGTGAGAGGGCTTCCGATTTATCCCTCTTTATAAGGCTTTCAGTCGGAACCGAAGACGTAGTCAGATACGTTAGGTGCAGGCCCTGAAAATTACTTCTTGTGCATTCTCCTCAGCTTTTTTCTCCTCTTCTTGAGCTTATGCGTTCGCATCTTCTGAATCTTTCGTTTTCTACCACAGGGCATAGATATAACATCGAATTTCCTGAATATAAATCAATAGCATAATATATCATTATCAATTTATTTAACAATCCAAAAACCGAAAGGTATTTATAGGTGAAATTACACTATACTATATATCTATATCCGGGAAATACTGTAGCCAATGTTGTTTCTCGGGGTGGTTGGATACTGTAGGTGTTATTCTCCAAGCAGTTCTGGAGAATTTATGCACTACTTTTATTTGATTAGGGGGATTGTGGAAAATGGAATCTTGTAGAGTATGCGGAAGCATGAAAATAATGGTTGATCACAGGCGCGGTGAGGTCGTCTGTAATAATTGTGGTTTGATTCAGGAGGATGTTCTCTTCGATTTTGGACCTGAGTGGAGGGCATTTGACGAGGAGCAGATGAATAAAAGATCAAGGACAGGGGGTCCGTTAAGATTTGCAAAGCAGAATATTGGTCTTACTACGGAGATTGATAGATATGACAGGGATATAAAGGGGAGTGCGGTTCCCTCCGAGAGAAAGGCCCAGCTCTATAGGCTCAGAAAATGGCAGAGACGTTCCAGAATGGGGACATCGGTTGACAGGAATCTCTCAATAGCCCTACCTGAATTGGATCGAATGTGTGCTCATCTGAATATTCCACAAAACATAAAGGAGGAATGTGCCAGGTGGTATAGGAAATGCGTAAATAAAGGGATTGTAAGAGGTAGATCAATAGAGAGTGTTATAGCGGCTATAATTTATTTAGTTTCAAGACAGCACCAGTTGCCAAAAACCCTGAGAGAGTTAGAGGAGGTCTCTGGTGTAAAGAAGAAGGACATTGGAAGAAGTTACAGAACCCTCTGCAGGAGGTTGGGGTTGAGGATGCCAATAGTTACCGCTGCCGATTATGTTCCAAGACTGGCATCTGAACTAGGTGTTTCTGGAAAAACAGAGGCTAAGGCAATTGAGATGTTGGAAAGAGCCAGAAAAAGGGGTATCATCTCCGGAAAGGTGCCTATAAGTATTGCTGCTGCGGCAATATATCTCGCGGGAAGAATGATAGATGATAAACAGACGGAAACCATAGTGGGTTTTTCGGAGGTCCCAGAATCAGCAATACGAAACAGGTATGATGAACTCGTAAGAGAATTTAAAAGAAAGGAAGTTCCAATACCACAACATTCTTAATTTTTATTTTTTTTGCAAACTTCAGAAAGTTTCAGTCCGACACACTCAAGACCAGAGGTCTTGCGTGTCATCAGAACGAATTTTCTAAGTGCTATCGAGCGTTAGCGAAGACAAGCAAAATCACTTCGTGATTTTGTTTTGAAATCGAATGTCGTGATGGTCGGACACGTGTCCGACACAGTCGGCCACATGACAGTTTTTGTCTAACCCTTTAAAAGAGTAATAACGTCCTTGGAGGCCTCCGTTTTAGAGATTACTGTTAGGAGATCCCCCTTCTTGAGTATGGTTTCAGGTGATGCTATTATCACCTCTCCTTCGCGAGAAATCAACCCGATTGTTGCATTTGAGGGCAAACCTGCGTCTTTAATTTTCCTGCCGTTCAATTTTTCATTGGTCAGTTTTAAATCCATTATCTCTGCCTTGCCTTTTTCTATGGATACAACACTTCTGCCACTCTCCTGGGTTATGGCATTTTTGAAATAACTGACAATAGCTGCTATGGGGCTTATGGCTGCTGTTATCTCCAATCCGATATATAGATCCTGCTTGCCTGGGTCATTAACCCTTGCAACGATCCTCTTTATATTGAATTTTTTAACTATCTGACAGATCGTTAGATTTGTGTTATCATCTCGAGTTAGAATAACGACGGCGTCAGCCTTAGCTATACCTGCATCCTTTAGAATTTCAGTATCACTACCATCACCATGGATTACAAGAGCATCCATCGATTCAGCCAAGGATTTGGCATGTTCTTCATCGTTTTCAACAACAACAATCTCATGATCCTCACTCGCGAGGTGCTTTGCCAACGCAGCACCGGTACCGCCACAACCGATAATTATGATGTACATTTTATAACCTTGTTTCTATCTATTATTCATAAAGATATAAATAGTAAATATTCTTAAATCTAACATCTATTATACTCTAATAGTTAAAAATGATCGATGAAATTGAGATTACAAAGTTAATAGTGAAAAATGCAATAGATGATTTTCTGGATAACCTAGAGATTGATGTAGCCATAGCGGGCGGAGGGCCTTCCGGTTTAGTCGCAGCGAAATATCTGGCGGAGAATAATGCAAGGGTTGCATTGTTTGAAAGGAAACTCTCCATAGGTGGGGGGATGTGGGGTGGGGGAATGTTATTTCCAAGAATTGTTGTTCAAAGAGAAGCCAAAGAGATTCTTGACGAATTCAAGATAAGATACAAAGAAGAAAATGATAAATTTGTTGCAAATTCTATTGAATCGGTAGTAAAATTGGCTTCGAAGGCGATCGATTCCGGAGCCAAGATCTTTAATGGCATCTCTGTCGAGGATGTCATCATCAGGGATACTGGACTCTCTGGGTTTGTCTTGAATTGGAGTTCTGTCCTAGTTGCAAAATTGCATGTAGATCCTCTTGCCATTAGATCTGAATTCTGCATAGATGCGACTGGGCATTCGGCAGAAATTTGTAGTATCGTGCAGAGAAAGGCCGGGAAATTGAATACCCCTACAGGGGAGATCGAAGGAGAAAAATCTATGTGGGCGGAAAAATCCGAAACACTGGTAGTTGAAAATACCCGGGAGGTCTATTCCAACCTCTATGTTACCGGAATGGCGGCAAATGCCGTTTTTGGCTCTCCGCGGATGGGTCCAATCTTTGGGGGGATGCTACTATCTGGAAAAAAAGCCGCTGAATTGATTCTGGAGCGGTTATAGACTGTAAGGGAAACATATTTATAGTTATCTGCCTATTCTATTATTAACATGGATACTGGAGCTATAAAAAGGAGTGTAAAGGGACAAGCTGCTTTAGAGTATCTAATGACCTATGGGTGGGCAATACTGGTCATTATGGTAGTCGGTGTGGCTTTATGGCAAATGGGGCTTTTTAGCCAGCCAGCGATAGTGCCGGGTTGCCGTGGCTTTTCCCAGATCAGGCCATTAGATTCGAAACTTACTTCTGGTGGTCTACTTACGGTATTCATACAGAATGAAGCGGGAACAAGGCTTAATGTCAGTACTGTGACTGCAACTATCGGATTAGAGACTTGTTCTCTTTCCTCTCCCAGTACCCCCATACATATGAGACCCGGTAGAACCGAAGAGTTAAATCTAACATGCACTGGAAGCTATACCCTCAGAAACTACTACCTCGCTAACATAATGATAGAGTATGCGAATTTGGTATCTGGAATTACGCATAAAAGCACGGGAGAGTGCTGGGGGGAGGTTGAGTAAATTTTGACTAACTTATTGACTACCATTCTGAATATTTACAATATTGATTTTTATTAAGATAAGAAAATGAAGCTTGAACTAAAAAAATTTTATAAGGGTGTGGGATGATGAATAGAAAATTTATTCTTTTAGCCTTGGTGATTGCTTTAATTTCTGGATGTGTTACGGAGGAAATTGAAAGGGCTTCAACAACTACCACGACTGTTCCATCATCGGGTTGTAGGGGCTTTTCCCAAGTTGTTCCATTGGATTCGAAGCTTAGTGGTAACAAACTTCAGATAGTTATTTCCAATGAAGCGGGAACAAAGCTTCGTATTGATAAGATTAGTGCAACTATTGGATCAGATTCTTGCAGTAGTACATTTTCGGAAGAGATGATACCTGGTAGAATCGCAGAGCTAAATCTAACATTCAGTAGCACCTATACATCGGGAGAATATTATCGCGCCAACATAGTAATAGAGTACGAGAACCTAGTATCGAAAATTAATCATAAGAGCTCGGGAAACTGCTGGGGAACGGTTGAGTGAGTTTTATTTACAACTTTTTATCATCTCTTTCTTTAGATTTTCAATACTTACCCTCTTTTGTTTTCCACTTTTCATGTCTCGCACTGTTACCTCGTGTTTCTTTAACTCTTCCGGGCCAATAATTATGGCATATCGCGCCTTAATGTCTCCAGCATACTTCAATATTTTTTCCAATTTTCTATTCATCAGATCTACGTCCACATTAAGTTCATCCCTGAGCTGGGAGGCGATCTTCACGGCTTCTTCTCTTACTGTATCGTTTACTGGGGCTATAACAACATCTGTTGCTTTTCTTGGAATTTTAATTTCTTGTAGATCTACAGCGTTCATAATACGATCAAAACCGAAAGCAAAGCCGACGGCTGGAACCTTTAATCCTGAAAATAATTCTATCAGATTATCGTATCTACCGCCGCCGCATATCTGATCTTGGGCCCCCAATTCAGGAATTCTGATTTCAAAAACAGTTCCGGTGTAGTATTCCAGGCCCCTAGAAATCCCAAGATTTATCTTATATTCAACATTCATCAGATTCAGCCAGCGCAAAACACCTTTTAGCTCATCAAGTGCTTTTTTAGCCTTTTTATATTTTTCTAGCAGGTTTTCTGCCTGTCCAACTGCGTCCGTATCTCCTTTAATTTTTATTAAATCGAATAGGATCTTCTTGTCAATTAGCTTCTTCAGGTTCTTTATATCTCCCCTATCAACGCTGGCTATTACCCTGTCCTGAATTTCCTCGTCTATATCCAGGTCATCCATCAACCCCCTGAGAATACCCAG
>DAOVSE010000042.1 GCA_030633595.1 Candidatus Altarchaeota archaeon | reverse complement strand
TTGATCGAACTCAGGGCATCTTTTACCTTTTTATCATCCAATGAACCCTCAAAATCAACAAAAAATAGATACTCGCCCAGTTTTCGCTTGGAGGGTCTTGATTCAATCTTGGTGAGATTTATATCTCTCTCGGCAAATTCCGTCAGTACCTTGTACAATGCACCGGGTTCGTCCTTCAGGGCAAATATTATCGATGTCTTTCTCCCAGTACCTTCCTCTTTTGATATTACGATGAATCTTGTCTGGCTCTTTGCATCCTGGATATTCTCAAAGAGAACATCCAAGCTATAGATTCCAGCAGCCTCTTTTGGGCCTATTGCAGCAGAACCCTTAAGCCTTTTTAATTCCTCCATGGCTGCTGCAGTACTCTCATGTCTTTGTAGTCTCGTTTCCGGGAAATTCTCGGATAGAAATTTCCTGCACTGGGCCAATGCATGCGAATGTGAGATTATCGTGTCTATTCCCTCTTTCCCTGTTCCTGGAATTACAACTAGGCATAGATTTATATCCAGAACTACCTCATTGCATATCTTTAGATCGTAATCGATCAAACAATCCATTGTAGTGTTGACACCGCCCTCTAACGAATTTTCAATGGCAACAACCCCGAATTCCACACCGGAGCTTACGGAATCAAAGACCTCATCGACGGTATCGCAATAAAGAAATTCGACATCCTTGAAAATCTTCCTTGCCGCGATCTCGGTAAACGTTCCCTCTGGCCCGAGGACGGCGACTCTATCTCTTTTCTTCCTCATTTTTACAGTATTCTATTATCGATCCAAACAAATTTCTCACAAATTCCCTGTTGATTTTCGTTGAATCAGAAATATTTTCCAATACCTCCCTTTCCCTCTCTGGATCAAAAATCTCCGCTCCCGTATCCCTTTTCAATCTACCTATCTCCTTTGCAATTCCGATTCTTTTCTCTAATAGCCTTACTATCTCTCTATCAATTTTATCGATCCGCTTCCTAAGCTCTTTTACCTCTGGCATTTTTGCTCCACTCCCCCACTATGTCAATGTCTTCGCCGCCAACCTCCGTAGTTCTCTCCCTTATTCTTACCGTTATGGGAAGATTTACAGCAGCTCCAACAATGATGGCTTCGCCCCTGGACAAGCTTGGCAGATTCCTAACGATATCTTCGGTAACATTTTCCACTGATTGACGAATGTGTTCCTGATCCGATGGGTTTACGATCTTCATTATTATCTGGGTATTACATTGCGATAGAATATCTGCATCCAATCTATTCGGTCTCTGGCTTACAATACACAGGCCAACACCAAATTTCCTGCCCTCTCTGGCAATCTTCTTCAGAATAGATTTCGATAGAATTGTCCTTTCCTCCGTTGTTCTGGGTGCGAAGTTATGTGCCTCCTCGATGATTAAAAATGTTGGGGTATTAAAGTTTCCTTCACCATCCTTTACATATGCTTTCCTCGCCTCAAATATCCTCCTGCTTAATGCCGCAATAATCGTCTCAGACAACCTCTCATCCGCATCCGAAAGATCTATCACCGTGAGCTGATTTCCCGATACGATGTCATTCAGTGGCGTTCCCTCGATCTCGAATATCCCCATCCTACTAAGCCTTTCGATTTTTCTTATGGTGGGCCCTATGGTTGTTAAACCCACACGCTTTGAAAGCTCCTTTATATCGCCCTCGGGTAGATTTCCTGCCAGGATCTCTTTGCCCTCCTTTACATCGTAGATCAGACCCAGAATTTCTTTAACGATTTTAAGGTCGTATTTATCATAGAATTTCCTCGCGAGATTTACAACACCATCAATTAAATCTCTCTGTGCATTTGTCAGATCTGGCACGAGATTTATAAAGTCAATAGATCTCAAAGAAGAGGTTTCTATCTTTAGTTTATGATCACCTCTAACGCCATAGACCTTTGTAGTGGAACCCTTAAGTTTTATCCCCTTATACTCTCCATGTGGATCGAAAACCACAATAGAGCCTTTCTTTTTTAATAGCTCTTCAATCAAGACGCCAACGGTATAGCTTTTCCCGGCTCCGGTCATCGCGAGGATTGCACAATGCCTCGATATTATATCATTAACAGACACATAGACTGGAACGCTCTCTCTGGTGGAAAGCGCCCCCATTAGGGCCGATCTGTTCTCCTCCTGCCTTAGGATTCTCTTTAGGGTATCATCATCGGCAAGCTTTACACCGGACCCCGGCTTTATACCATGTCTTGGGAGTTCTAAACCGTTCTCGCATTCATAGCCAAGAATCTTTACCGTTGGAACGGGATATTCGCCTTCATTCAAAATTATATCTTCAAGCCTGAGGTCTCGACCAAATTCATCCGGTAATAATTCATTGGAAATTGTGATATCTTTTATTATGCCAAGAATCTTGTTATCGGTTACGGATTCATTAACGATAACAAATTCGTCCCTCTTAACGTGTTTTTCCATTCCTTTTTTTATTACAAATCTAAACCCCCTGAGGGTTGTTGCTCCGATGATCTGTCCTATCTTCATTTTTGCCTTGTTAAATATATGTCTTTCCGGCATAAATCATATTATGATGAAAACCACCGCATTAATGATTGGCAGGTTTCAGCCCTTTCACAACGGACACGTAAAGCTTATTGAGTTTGCTGAAGAAGAGGTTGATAAGATAATTATCGGCATAGGAAGCTCACAGGAGAGCCATACGTGGGAGAATCCATTCACAGCCGAAGAAAGGAGGAAAATGATCGAACGATCCCTTAAAACATTCCAGAGGTATGAGATCATTGAGATACCGGATGTGAATAACGATAAGATATGGATATCCCACGTGAAGAGGATAGTACCCGAATTTCAGGTTGTTTATACAAATGGCGAGCTCGAGATAAAGCTTTTCAGAGAGGCCGGTTTTGAGGTAAGAACAACACCACTTTTTAGCAGAGATCTTTACTCCGGAACAGAAATAAGGAGAAGGATGGCTGAAGGCGAGAAATGGGAACGCTTGATCCCACAGGGAACAATAGATGTTATCAAGGAGGTAGATGGCGTCAGAAGAATCCGGGAGTTGCGCCTTATTTTATAATCTCTCTTTTATAATATATTGGGTGTTTTATATGGCCGAAAAACAAAAAGTCGGGGATGTGTTTACCTACTTTGCAAAGGCCGGTGTTGCCGGAATAAATGTAACTGATGGTTTTCTTGAGATCGGAGACAAAATTCTAATCCGGGGACATACAACCAATTTTGAGCAGACTGTTGAATCAATGCAGATCGAGCACAAACTAATACAGAGAGCGGAGGCAGGGCAATCCATAGGTATGAAGGTAAAGGACAGGGTAAGGCCCCAAGACGTGGTCTATAAGGTTTAGATTAATAGGTATAATGGAGAATAATAAAAAACTCTGGGTATGCATAGCTTTGCTGGCAGTCCTCAATGTATCCACCCTGGTTTATCTTTTTTATACAAACAATGCGACAAATAACCTGCTGAATTCTCTCGGGCATAATGTATCCTCCCTGGATGATACACTTACTGGTTATCGGAATCAACAGGATGCAGAGATAATAACCCTTGAAGACAGCATCAAGAACATATCGGATTTCCTTGATAAGGAACTTGAGGTATTGGATAATGATCTGGGCGATAGGATAAACCAGATAGATACAAAAATACAGGATGTCTATTCCAAGCTCGACAAATTAACCCGGGAGTCCGAGGAATTAACAGGGAAGATAGGCGGTCTTGAAAATATCAGCAAGGAGATTGACATTGAAGAGCTGAAGGAAGCTGTTGTTATTATTGAGGTGGGTGGAAGGACTGTGGGAAGCGGCACAATATTCGACGAAAGGGGCTACATAATTACAAACAAGCATGTCATGGAAGATGCAGAGATAATCCGGGTAGAACTCTTTAATGGTAAAAGGTATAGGGCCTCTGTAATTGCGGAGAGCTCATCAAAGAAGGATCTTGCAATACTGAAACTTCAGGGTACCGGCTACAATCTCACAAAACTGGAGTTCGAGTATATTGAAAATATCAAGACTGGCGATGGGGTATATGCAATTGGAAACCCTCTTGGAGAGGAGTTGACCAGATTTACCGTAACTGAGGGAATTATCAGTGGTTTTAGAGAGGAAAAAGGCGTAGATTATATACAGACGGATGCCGCCCTAAATCCAGGGAACTCCGGTGGGCCTTTGATAAACAAGAACGGAAAAATTATCGGCATAGTTCGTATGGGCTATATATATGCCGAAGGTCTCAGTTTTGCGATCCGCTCAGATTTCGTGCGGGAATTTATAGATGAGGAGATGGATTAGGGAAAAGATCAAACCGGTACCGGAATTTTCTTTTCCTCTTCACTTAATTCTTCCTTGATCATTTCTTTCGTGAAATATTCGGTGATTTTGTCATCTAATACTATTAGTTCCTGAACTATTGGGTTTTCCATATTCAGCTTATATAGTTTTGCCCTTCCGATCTGCCTCGTCTGGATAACTATTTTAGATTCAACCAATTCATTCCAGAATGAATGCAGAGTACTCCATCCCACCTTGGAGTGCTTAGATATCTCGGACAATGAGTAATCGAAGTGTCTACCCTCACACAACATGAAATCCAATACCCTGATAATTGGCGCGTTTCCGAGAATCTTCACAAAGAATGATTTCTCCATTTTTGATATTATATATTGACAAAATCCCCAAGCCTCTTTATTGCATAGAGTTTCTCCTTTCTCTCCAGCTTTGTCTCTTCTACGGCATCTTTCAGCATTTGAATTGAGGAATCGTACGTTCTGCGGTTCACAGGATAAGGGTATCCGTCCTTCCCCCCATGAGCGAAGGAGAATTTCGCTGGATCCTTCCAGCTCGGTTCTGCGCCGTAAACCAGTTCCGAGATCAATGCCAGAGCCCTGATCCTCTTGGGGCCCATCCCCACAAGTGCCACAAGTCCCTCGTAATTTTCCGGCTGGAGCTCATAGGCTTTCTTCAAAATCTCCATTCCCCCCTTCCCTATATCTATTTCCAGTACAGGATGGTGCTTGGGCATCACAAGTTCCTTTCCAAAATCTATCAGAAGTCTCTGAGGCTCTTTTCTGAAGTACTGTTTCAAATGTTCAGGGTTGTCTTTTACCAGATCAACGCTTATTTTCCTTGTTTCTTCACTCTCTTTTGCAGTCATGTCCAGAGTTTCCTTCTCGAAGCGGTCCGCACATATCCCTGAGTGAGGTTCCTCCACAAAGCTCTTAACAGTATCGGAGAGCCAGTGATATCTCCTTGCATATCTATCGCTCATACCCTGCTGTACAACCACCCAGTCACCCTTTTCTGTAAAAAAGAAGGAGTGATGGTATAGCTGATAGGAGTCCTGAATACAGGAATTATCTACCTTCGCGGACATCTTACTTGAATACTTCAGGCTCTCTATTTTCTTTGAGGATAAAGGGAAAATTTCTGCTGTCTGTTCGATCTCCATGGGTGTTTTTCTTGAAGTGCTTCCTTTCCCCCCTGTAACCTTTATTCCCAATTCCTCTGGATTTATGGCCATCTTTAAAGCTCCACAGGTGGTAGTAGTTGTTCCAGAGGAATGCCAATCGAACCCAAGAACGCAGGAAAACGCCTGAAACCAGTGGGGATCGGAAATCCTCCGCAGAAACTCCTCCCGACCGTACTCATAGACGAGAACCTCGGTAATCCCAGAGGCAAGTTTAACCATCCTCTTGAAGAGCCATCTCGGGGCCTTCCCGCCGTGCAACGGCAAGTCAGCGGTGCCAGTTCTTTTCATCTTACCAGCTCTAATATCTCCTTTATATCATTGACCTCATAATCTGCTTTCACATCCCCCGCCTCCTCCCCGGTCCCGTATCTGGCAAGGCACGTTCTCATCCCGACATTTTTCGCTCCCAATATATCCCTCTCAATCCAGTCCCCCACGAATAAACACTCCTCTGGCTTGATATCTAATTCATCCAGTGCCTTCCTGAACGGTTCCTCGTCTGGCTTCCGCTTGCCCGTATCGTCGAATGTCACCACAACATCAAATAGGTGGTTTAATTTCAACGCAGAAATCCTTATCCACGCCTGCATCCTACCGGCGTCGGTTATCACACCCAGCTTTATCCCCCTCCTGAACAGCTCGGTCAGCGTCTGCAGGACATGGGGGTAGGGCTCCAGATAGGCGATCTTGGTTTTTCTGTAAGCCACTATCCCCGCAGACATAATTTTATAATCCTCACAGCCGAGAACCTTATTACTGAACTTCTGGAAGATACGCTGATACTCCACACCCAGGTCAAAATAGATATCGAGTATGATTTTGGTTGCCTCCTCCTTGCTCATCTCCAAGCCGGCATCGATCATGGCATCTACCGCATTCTCTACACACATCCGCTTCAGCTTCATGAAATCTATCAAAGTGTTGTCAAGGTCAAAGAGAACTGCTTTAATTGGCATTTTACTTCCTCTTATAAATAAACTATTATAATGGGGAAATATGTATGATTTATTTCCTGTTTTTCTCAACGATCACTCCTTGGTAATTTTGTAGAAAGTCTTAAATCAGTTTACATCATTAAATTCTGGCATTTTTTGTCTCTGATAGACAGATATAAACTCTTGGCATTCCTTTTTATTTCAGGTATATATTTCTCCCCTTGTGGTATATCCAAGCTGCATCAACCCCCCCCTGATCCTTAATAACCTGGAGGAACTCCTTAACCTTAGAATCACAATTATCTGCATAGTGGAGGGCACATGCCTCGGCAGTTGCCGGTATCTTGGGGGACCCCCACTCATATTCCCCATGATGACTTAGTATCATGTGACTTAGCTTCATCTTGTAGTCGTCTGGAAAATCTGGTAACTCCCCCATTATCTTCCATACAATTCTATCTCCTAGGACAATGTGACCTATAAATCGTCCCTCGTCGCTCATACTGATACTCACTGTGTATTTGTATTTAGGAATTTTTCCTATGTCATGAAGTATTGCTGCGGTCAATAAGATATCCCTGTCGAGTTCGGTGTAAAAGCTACAGAGGGACTCGCATATCTTAACCACCCCCACGGTATGTTCTAATAGACCCCCCAGAAAGTTGTGATGATGTGTTATTGCCGCTGGCGACTCCTTAAACGCTTTAACAAACTCGGAGTTGTCAAACAAACTGTGCAGAAGCCGATTTAAATGAGGATCGTTTATGGAATCTATAACCCTTCGAAGGTAATCCAACAATCCTTCCACATCCTTCTCCGTTTTTGATAGGAAATCACCGAGATCGTATTCTGTCCGATCACATTTTGTAATAGTATGATGGAGCTCCTCATTCATCTGAATCTCTAATTGATCTCTGAAGGAACTGACCTTGCCGGTAATAAAGACTAAATCATCGACATCAAAGCATTGATAAATCTCTTTAACAGAATCTCTGTCTTTTCTGCCCCAGTATTTGACCTTCATATCGCCAGTCTTGTCGGCAACCGTAAAATCAAAGGACCATCCCCTGACGTATTCTCTCAGAGTGCCCTTGAATTTAACCGCAAGTACATCATTCACATCAGAGCCCAGCCTGAGGTCGCCGATGAATTGCTTTTTATCTGTTTTTATCTTCTTCTGAATCTGCTTTTTGGTGTCTATTTCCATCTTTGAAAACATTATTTAGTTATTAAATGCATTGATAAAAAATTGTTTTTAAATCAATCTATCATTACTCTATCGTTTAATGGCTAGGATATATTCACACTACTCTTATAGTCAATTTCCTTTCTTTTTCTGAAAAGTTTTCAACAATCAGATCTTTATTTTGTCTATCAATCTGTTGAAGACGGGATAGATTTGCCCCAATTAATTTTCCAATTTTTTTATATTACATACTTCTTCCCGTTTATGGGAATATTGATCCCGACATCTCTAGGTATAACATCTTTGAACATCTCCGGATGTTCTGTATGAATGGGATACAATTTCTCTGGACTTATCTCTTCGATGATCTTTCTCAATTCAGACCGGGGAGCGTGTCCGGAGCAATGAGCCTGATAAAATTTTAAATCGAATTGATCGAGCCAGTTTTTCATTCTATCAAAGCTGATCTCCATCTCCTCGTTGAATGGCTCAGAGAGTGAATGAATATATGCCCCATTCTCCGGCTTCAGATCCACGAGATTGTTGAAGTACCAGAAATTCAGTACAAGCATGTACTCATTTTGTTTTTCCCGGATTTCATCTGCAGTTAGGATATTCGGATAATTTAGTCTGTTCTTGATGAATTTGTAGTTGCTGTAATCACCGTCATCGTATGTCCCCGTTCCCAGTTTTGGCTTAAAGAGCATGATATTCTCGTCATCCGAATTTGGGACGTTCAGTTTTTTGTCCGAGGCATATCTTTCGAGAAAACAGGCATGCTTGAAGCTTATCACAAGCTTTCTATTTGATTCCTTGGCGATTTTGTAGAATGTCTTAAAGCGATCAACGTCCTTGAAATTGAAATCTGCTATAACCAATCCACGGGAATTATTGACGATCTTTTTTGCAGTATTATAAACGGTCTGCTCTGTTGAATTATCCCTCTCTACATCAATTCTCGTGCCTTCCGTTATCATCGCTATAGGTTTTGATTCCTTTGCCTCTTCCACAAAATCTAATGTTAATTGGGGATTAGTTCCATGGAGTCTTAGATCTCCCGTGTATACAACTGCTCCTTCGGATGTGTGAATTATAAATCCGTAGGCCCCCGGAACGGAATGATCTACATGAACCGGCTTTATTTCCAAACTGCCAATCTTTATTCTGTCACCGGTTCTGAATGTCCTGAATGTTCTCTCAATCGGGGGTTTTTTGTAATCCTCTCTGAAGAGTGGTCTCCTCTTAAAATCCAGAACCTCATTTTCGATACCTCTTTTACTCTGCTCCTCAACTGCCTCCAGAATCAATTTCGCGGTTTCTCCGCAGTAGATCGGTATATCCTCGTGAAGGAAGGAGATGTAATTGGCATGATCGGCGTGGGCATGGGATAAAATAACGGCATCGATCTCCGACTCCTCCGGCTCTCTACCATAGTGGGTTAGCAGATCACTTCTATAGACACCTTTTATATCGGGAATTAAACCCATCACAAGAAAGTCGCCAATGCCATTCGCAGTCCTAGGAGTGAGAAATTCCTCAAAGAATTTTCCCCTCGTCCCAAAGCCCATTCCGAAATCCAGAAATATTTTTGTGTCCTTATCCTCTAACAGAATCTTGTTGCCGCCGATTTCGTTAACGCCGCCATAAAAGGTTAGGTTGACCATTCTTATTGGGATATAAACTATACCGAAGAACAGAGATAAAAGGTCTTTTCAATTCGTCTTTCATAGCGAGCCAGCTTCTGGATTTTAGGTATCTTCTAAACTTAATCCAGAAACCCCAGAGCTTCGTCGATCCTTCCCAACTCGATTCCGGTAGTTCTCGATCCAGCCAGGTATCCGTTGGAATTCGCTATCAAACCGGATTTTACAAAGGGAAACCCGAAATTTACGGAACCCACTAATCCATTAACCTTGAATATCTTGGAGAGCCTTTTTGATTCGTTCTCTGCATCTGGGTGAACCAGAAAACCTTTATTTGTTGCAACACAGCAGGCCCCCACCTCGTCGTGTCCGGAAATTCCCCTTTGTACAACCTTGACACCAAGTACCTTCTTGATTGTTTTTGTTTCCGATATCATTGGGCTTACTATGGCAGTATGATCATTGCAGGCTATCAGATTACCGATGGCAGTACACCTGTCCATGAGTCTGCCGATAGTAATATCCTCTCCAAGGGATTTTTTCAGCTTTTCGATCTCATCATCTGATATGAAATAGGGCAGTAGTAGGCCATTGGAGTTTCCGGCACAAAATAAACCGATTAAATTTGTACCGTAAAGCCTCGTTTTTATTATGGGAACATCTAATGCCTCTATTTTTGGAAAATTACTGGATATTATTGCATATCCATCGGTTGCAATTCCTAAAAGGCCTATAAAATCCTCGCCTTGAACAGACAGCTGTTGTACATGCATTTTAGAAAAAGTGTCATTCAGCCAATTTCACAATCGTACTGTCTTCCTCCTTTGTGACCTTGACCTTTATTCTGCGTGGCGGTTTTCCAATGCCCCTATTCCACAATGCATCATTTATAGAGGCGTCCAATTTGACATCAGGTAGGTTTAATTTCTCGGCTAAAAATTTCTTAACGATTTTTACCGCCTTGTTTGCCCTCTTGGTTGTTGGTGCCTTGAATGCGTCCCTTAAAGGTATTGTATAAATCTCCTCCATTTTCAGCGTATATAGCTCTCCGTCCCCTCTCTTGATTTTTCTTTGCCCTTCATGGAAATCCTCGGTATCGGCACTGGTGAGGGCAGCTGAATCTCCCGTGCAAGTATTACTGTTTCTATAACACAGTTGGATATTATCACATTATGGATGTCCTCCGCCATATCTGTCGACAGATTCTTTTGACCGCTCTCCTCCCATTCCTTTACTACTCTTTCTACGTTCTCCTTTGAGTCTGAGACCCGTATATTCCCCTTGATTCTGATCTCCCCCACATTTGGTTCGTAGCTGCTCGTAAACACGAAGTCTATGGATGCCTTATCCCCTGCCTGGGTAACGGAGGTAATGGTGCTGTTGTTACTCACATTAACCCGGCCCTTGGCCTCACTAAATCTCTTAGCCTCTATCTCGGTGTACTTGAGATCGATCTTCATTTTTACTCTAGATTCGATATAATAGATAGAAATTCAATCTTAATAACCTATGATGACTATAGTAGTTGCGACCGGGGTCTTTGGCATACTCCATCCGGGGCACATCCTCTACCTGAGGGAGGCAAGAAAACTGGGGGACGAACTGATTGTGATAGTTGCCAGAGACATAATGGTGGAGAGAAAAAAGCTTAATAAATTTATTCCGGAAGAACAGAGACTTGAGGTTGTTAGAGCACTGAAAATGGTTGATCGCGCAATTCTGGGAGACGAAGAAGATATGCTTAAACCCATCGAGGAGATAAAGCCGGACATAATAGCCCTCGGGAAGGATCAGGACTTTGACGAAGAGAAATTGGAAAAAGAACTCAGAAAAAGGGGTTTGAAGACAAGGATTGTGAGGATCGAAAAATACTGGAATAAGGAATTGCACAGCACCAGAGGGATAATTACAAGGATTAGAGGGATGAAAATTTAAAAGATGCATCTCAAGGTAAAAAAGAAAAAAGGTGAAGGGATACGGAAAAAACTTGTAGAGCTTAACCTGTTAGATCTTGATAGGGGGATTCTGTCCGAGAACGATTTTCTTTTCATTCCGATAACTGGGGAAATAGAAATTCCAGATACAGAACTCGTGGAGATTAAGGGAAAGAAGATCCCGAGAAGAGTTAGATCCCTGAGAGAGGCATTGAAAAACCAGTTAAGCTCAAAAGAATTGGAATTGATTCCAAGATCATTTGACATAATTGGCGATATCGCAATCCTAGAGATTCCAGAAGAGCTAAGGGGCAAAAAATCTATCATCGGAGATGCACTGCTAAAAACATTCAAGAACATCAAGGTCGTTGCGAATAAAAAAACCAGGGTGGGGACAGAATTCAGGACCAGGGCTTTGGAAATTATCTCTGGAGAGAAGAGGAAGGAAACCGTACATAGAGAATATAACTGTTTATACAAACTGAATGTAGAAACTGCCTATTTCTCACCGAGGCTTGGAACGGAAAGGATGAGGATAACATCGCAGGTTAAAGACAGTGAGAGGGTTTTGGTGATGTTCTCCGGCGTTGGTCCCTACCCCGTACTTATATCAAAGAAATCAAAGCCTAAAGAGGTTTATGCGATAGAGCTGAATCCGGAGGCCGTTAGATACCTGAAGGAGAATATTGTTTTGAACAAGGTAGATGTCACCGCAATTAACGGGAATGTGGAGGAGGAAACAAAAAAACTGGGAAAATTTGATC
>DAOVSE010000052.1 GCA_030633595.1 Candidatus Altarchaeota archaeon | reverse complement strand
CTATCACAGTTTGGAGGATCTCCCGTCAACGCCAGAACATTCTCTATTCCAAATGCTGCCGCCCCGATCAGATCCGCCTGGAGAGCCAGTTGATTTCTGTCCCTGCCAACCAGTTGATAGACCGGATCGAGACCGTTCTGCTTGAGTATGATACTGGCAGCAAGAGAACCCATTCTTAGCATGGCCCCTGGATTGTCCACGGCATTTATGCCGTGCAGTTTGGGTATTAATCTCTTGAATTCCTCGATCTCATGCATAAATTCCTTAAGATCTGGTCCCCTCGGAAGAGCTATCTCCGCGGTAACTAAAAATGCCCTTCCAAAATTCTCGGATAATTTACTCATTTTCCATTAATATTATTTGTGATCACATATATTTGACTAAATTATTTGTCTTTACCCTGTTCATCTCAAGCCCCAGTTCAGTAGGATTGAAACCAAGTGCCAATCCAAGAGGCTGTGGGTAATACAGTACCGGAATTCCTTTCAAACTTCATCTCAATCCTTTTCTGGTTTGTGTCATACATAATGTCGTAGAACGGCATACCAAAACCATAGCATCTGCATTGCCCTTTATGTTCTCTAACTTCACCTTGGACAGCTCCAGGGCAGTGCCCTCATCGATCCCCAAAATTCCGCCGCCGCAACAGAGATTCTTGTTTTCAATAAGGAAGAGATAATAAAAAATCACTTTGAAACAAATCCGAAAAATTCGAGGATTAAATCGATTCTGCGATTCCGTAGACTTTTTCCAGGTCGAAGATTACTCCCTTTTCTTTGAACAGATTTCTCACCAGCTCATGATGACACTTCATCTTCAGGTTTCCGATTGCCAATGCACCTATTCCAATTTTTCCCTTTTCGATTTCCCTGCAGTCATCTCTCGCATCGACGCCCTCAACCCCATAGGGTGGAACGGCATTCACGTCCGCCATTACCTTTATCGGGAATTTTAACCAAATTTCCCGGGGAAGGATCTGCACGCCCTCCAGTCCGGTTGTGACCACTATATCGGAGTCCGAGACTGCTTTCTCGATTGTTTCATCGTTTTTTGCTTCAAATGGTTTGATCTCTACATTATATCTCCTCTTTATCATCCCACAGACATTTTTTGCCCTCTCAAATTTTCTCGAGGTGAGCGTTACATTGCTCCCCTCCTTGGCCAGTAGAACAGAAATTATCTGACCGACCGGTCCGGTTCCAGCAAGAATCGTTGAATTTAGTCCAGAAAGCTCCTTGAGAGAATTCTTTATTTTCACCACACAGGCACTTGATGTGGTATAAGCACCATCCGGATCTATGGCTACAGAGACTCTAGAAATATCAGATAGTTCATTGAATGTTTTCAGGATGAAATTTATCAATTCCTCGCCCCTGTCAACATCGTGTCCGCCGATGAATATTGCCGTGTTTTTAAGATCGTCTGGATGTCTGGTGAAAACACAACTGTGTATAATGTCTCGCATATCCCCTGCATTTATGTCTGTGTATGGTACAACGACATCTGCACCAGAATCGTATGCCACTATTACATCAAATACACTTGCGTGTTTTTCCGGAGTTACATATGCTAGAATCTTTTTCATGTTTTAGTATTATCTGTAGTCTCTTCCGACATATATGGACCTTTTGGTAATATCTGCCTTCAGGCCTAAATAGATCAGGCTCTTTGCCACATCCCTTGCGGTCACCATGCCGATTATTTTTTCCTTTTCCGTGACTGGCAACCTTCTGATATGGCATTTATTAAATATATCGCTCGCTTCAAACACATCACTGTTAGAATCTATAGTATGGGCACACTTGGTCATGATGTCAGAGACCTTAGTCTTTTTTGGGTCCTTATCCAGAGCTACTACCTTCCTGAGTATGTCCCTTTCTGTTACGACCATAACACAACCATCCTTCTCAGTCAATACTGAACCTATATCCTTCTCACTCATCAGTTTTGCTATATCCGATATGGACATTGGACATTTCACCATAGTTGTTCCGTGCATTATCTCCTTTATTTTCATTTCTTATCTTCAGCCTTTTTAATAATTTACTATCACTGTTATAAATTTCGATCTCCTTGTTGCAATCGTATGTTTGAAAGATGAAGTCTCTTAGCTACATCAAAACCTTGAAGAATTTTAAATCATTTGCTGAATTGTTCTATTGCATCCATGACCAGTCCCATATGGAATACCGCTGAACCCCCAGCCATTAAAACAGAGACAAAACATGCCTCGATTATCTCGTCCTTGGTTGCTCCGGCATCCAGCAAACCTTTTACATGCAACGCCATACACCATTCACAGCCATCAGCGACTGCCAATGCCAGGGCTATTAATCTCTTCGTCTTTGAGGGTAAAGCACCGTCATCCTCCACAGTATGTCTCTTTAAGACACCAAATGGGCCCATCAATCTCGGATATTCCTTGCCCAATGCTGTGGAAGTTTTTGTTGCCTCGTCCAGCGTTTCCTTCATATCTACCATTTTTAGTTACCTCCTTCTAAGTATAGAGTATTAATGAACACGTTTTAAATACAGATTTCTAATTATAATGAATAATCATGATAAAGTTCAAATATAGATTCCTGGTATGAAGTTTATAATAAACATTAAAATGAGGTGAAATATGGCCATCTTCCCAATTGCCTTTGTGTTTTCCCTGTTAGTTTATTTATTCCTCACCGCGGGCTCGGGAGATATTTTGATATGGAGCTCAGGGGAGATCATCGCGGGAATTCTCCTTTCTATTCTTACTGCATTTTTTGTAAGTAAGATACTCTCTGCATTAGAGATAGAGACTAATTTTGCTTTTTTTAATCCCATACGGTGGTTTCTATTCTTTATCTATGCTATAGGACCCTTCTTCTGGGCTATGACTAAGGCTAATTTGGATGTTGCTTATCGTGTAATTACTGGAAAAATTAACCCTGGAATTGTGAAAATTTCTCCTAAATTAAAGACAGATTTAGGAATAACTCTGTTGGCTAATTCCATTACCTTAACTCCAGGAACCCTTTCTGTGGATGTAGACGATGAGAATAATCTCTATGTGCATTGGATTAATGTAAAGAATTCAGAACCGAAAATAGAAGAGGTATGCTTTAATTTTCATAAATGGGTAAAGAGGATAACAGAATGAGCTTTATGATCGTGGCAATTGGATTGGTAATATTGATGTTAATCTGCCTTATCAGAGCTATTCTGGGTCCAACAGCTCCGGATAGATTAGTAGCCATGGATACTACTAATACTCTTGTGGTAGCAACTTTAGTAATTCTGGGTACCGCATGGAAAGAGGTTATCTATGTGGATGTAGCCATTGTCTATGCCATGTTGGCTTTTGTTTCTACCCTATATATCTCTAAATATCTGGAGGGGGGGGAAGAATGATTTCATACCCTGTCTTAATCTTGCTGGGAATCGGAATGGTCTTTCAAATTCTGGGTTCCTTGGCATTACATAGATTCCCGGATGTCTATACAAGGTTGCATGGAGCTACAAAATGCACTACTTTTGGTTCCATCTTCCTCTATTTGGGAGTTATTGTTTATGCGATTTCATTTGAAGATTCGTTGGGAATTTCATTGACCATGCATACCATGGCAGCTATGGTATTAATCTTGCTCACGAATCCCACTGGAGCGCATGCAATAGCAAGGTCAGCTCATCGGAGCGGAATAATGCCAAAAAGAGCGGTTGTGGATAAATTAAAAGAGGAAAGAAATAAACTTCATTGAAATTTGAAATGAAAGAAAAACGAAAAGAAGAAGTTGAGGAAAAGAAAGAGAAATTAAAGGGTTATGACCAATTACTTAGAGACATCAAGTCCATACTTCAGATGGGTTTGTCAAAGGCATATAAAGCCGTAGATAATCTTAGGGTTCAGACTTATTGGCAGATTGGGGAGAGAATCGTTAGAGAGGAACTAGGGCATAAGGGGAGAGCAGATTATGGTGAACAAGTAATCAAATTACTTTCGCTTGATTTAGATGTAGCAGAACAGACAATGCGACATATGGTCAGGTTTTATAGAACATACCCAATTCTCTCCGCAGTGAGGAGAGAATTAAGTTGGACCCATTATAGAATACTCATCTACATTGAGAATGAGGAAAAACGCCAGTTTTATGAGCAACAAGCAATACAGAGTGTTTGGAGTACGAGAGAATTAGGAAGACAGATACACAATAATCTTTATGATCAAGTAAAAAAACAAGGGAAATTAACCATAACTATGCCGGTACCATCCAAACCGGCTATACCCGAACAGATCTTTAAAGACACATACCACTTTGATTTTCTAAGACTTGAAGAAGGCTATACAGAAACTGAGTTAGAACAAGAGTTGATTTCTAACATCGAAAAACTACTCTTAGAGTTTGGTTCTGACTTCTCACTCTCGGGAAGACAAAGGAAAATAATCATTGATGGGCAGGTTCATGCTATTGATTTGGAATTCTATCACAGAGGCATTCCTTGTATTATTTTAGTTGATCTGAAGGTTGGAAGATTCAAGAGTGAGTATATCGGTCAGATGAACAAATACCTTAACTGGTATAAGGAACACAAGAGATATTCATGGGAAAAAGACCCCATTGGCTTAATCATCTGCCAATACAAAGGCAGGGAAGAGGTTTATTACGCATTAGGTGGGATAAGCAACAAAATTTTCGTGGCAGAATACAAGGTAAAACTACCCTCTGAGGAAGAAATTAAGAAGGCCTTGGTGAAAAATTAAAAGGAGAATGAAATCGAAAACAAAAATCTTTATCGGGGTTTTGGTTGTTGGGATTGTTTTGATTGTTGGAGGGTGGATTTGGAGTAATCAAATGATTGGAGTTTGCTCCGAGGATACCCCTCAGTTTTGTGATAGAAGCTGTGAAACAGACCAAGAATGTAAATTTACTTGTGGTTGTGGATGTATTTCCAGAGATGAAATATGTTGGTCTAATGTAATATGTAAAATTGGTGTTTGTCATACATGTAGATGTGTAAATGGTAAATGCGAAAGTTGGTTCGATGTGTTTAAAAGAGCGTTAGACACAAAGGATGTTGCTCTCTGTGACAAAATAAAACCTATAAGTTGTAAAAATATGTGTTATAAGATACTGGCTATAGATACAAAAAATATTACATTATGTGATAAGATAAGTAGTGTATATGAGAGAACGACTTGTCGTGATGTTGTTAAACAAAAATACGTAATCATCACCACAGACAAAACGGAGTATGAGCAGGGAGAAATGGTGAAGGTTACAATTAAAAATAACTTAAACAAATCAGTTGATATTGTTTATCAAATCGAGAAGATTACTGAAGAAAAAATAATTCCTGTTCACATTCGTAGCCAAGAATGTCCTTCAAAAGAACCTTTAGAACTACCAATTGAGACACTTCCTGAACCTCTCCCTGCAAATTCTGCAAAAGAATTTTTGTGGGATCAGAGAGATATATGCACTGGTATTCAACAAACTGGTGGTGCCTACCGAGTAAAAGCAGGTGTAACTGTAAAAGAATATGAAGGCCATACAGTTATCAGTGAAGAAAAATTTGTCATCTACTCTAACGAATTCACGATTAAGGAGAAGCCTTCAAAGATAACTTGTGGTTGGTGTGGACGAACCTGCGTAAAATATCCTATTAGTGAAGAAGATTGTAAGGATGCTGGTGGTATTTTTTTAAAGCGATGTGCCTGTCGAGAAGTAGCGCCACCAGAGGGTTTTATTTGTGTTGAAGAAAACGGTAAGTGTGTAAAAAAATCTAAACAAGTAACCATCACCACAGACAAAACGGAGTATGAGCTGGGAGAGGCTGTGAAGATAACAATAAGAAATGATTTGGATAAATCAATTTCGTATCGGGATTGGGATGAATCTCCATGTGTAAGTGCATTTTCAATGGGAAGAAAGGAAAATGGAGGATACAAAGATTTTTATTCTTTAGGCACTGCTAGATGTATAACTTCAGTTACTGAGTTAAAACCGAATATGGAAACAACTTATCAGTTGGATATAATTAAATTAACAGAGTGGAGTGAGGTTTGGAAAGTAAAATTTCCAGGAACATATAAATTAGAATTTGTTTATTATCCTGATGCTGGCTCTTTGAAGACTACTAAAGAAGAAACAATCTACTCCAACGAATTCACGATTAAAGAGAAAGAAATCATTGTGGAGGGTAGAATCGTTGCGATAGGCAACGAACCTTTTGTTCAATTAACAATTGAGACAGATGACATTATGTACGGACTCAGTGGTGATACTGAGGAATTATGGAGGACACAGGGGAAGAAAGTTAGAGTAAAAGGATATTTACGAGGCAGAACACTACCATCATTTAGAACAGAAAAAGGTATTGAAGTAATGAGCTTTGAGATAATTGAGTGAAAAGAAAATGATTCAAATTTTAGTTTTAATAGGGATAATAATCTCGGCATTTTTTGTTTTGAGATTTAAAGACCTCTTAGCTTCAGTAATTTCTCTGGCTATAATGAGTCTACTCCTTTCCATAGAATTCTATATTTTACAGGCTCCTGATGTGGCTATTGCAGAAGCAGCGATAGGTGCAGGATTATCTACTGCGATATATGTTATTGCTATAAAAAAGAGTAAAAGGTGGGAAGCATGAATGGAATTTATAAAGGATTGGCATTTGTAGTACTATTTGCATTTCTTTTAGTTGCTGTGGGGGATATGCACCCCTTTGGGAAACCTCCCAGCGAGATGGATGATTATTTCATTAGAAATGGACAGGAGGAAACAGCCAGTAATAACATAGTAACCGCGGTGGTATTTGATTACCGGGGTTTTGATACCCTGGGAGAGGCTACCGTTCTATTTACAGCAGTAACCGGTGTTTTTATGCTATTCGCAGAGAGAAAATGAAAACGGATATTTTAATTGTTGGCGGGGGACCGGCTGGAATATTAGCCGGACAAACTGCTAAAAAAGTAGATCCAGAATTGAGAATCACTATGGTTAAGGATGAACCAGACATTATCATCAGATGTTCTGAACCCTATGTTATTAATGGAGAGGTAAAGCTCAGGGATATTATCCATTCCGATGATGAAATGATTGGATCAAAGGGGATTATAGTTTTGATCGATAGAATAACAGGTATCGATTATGAAAAGAAAACCGCTATGACAAGGAATAAAAGGGAGATTTCATTTAACAAAGTAATTCTGGCTACTGGGGCTAAGCCTTTCATACCCAACATCCTGGGAAAAGAACTAAAGAATGTTTTTACTTTAAGGAATACTAAAGATACAAGAAATTTGAAAATAATTTCCGATAAAGCAAAAAATGCGGTAATTATTGGTGGTGGAGCGATTGGAATTGCGGTTGGAAGTCTGCTCAGAAAAAAGGGTTTGAATGCCAGCATAATAGATGTATCTCCACATCTACTGGCAGGAGCTTATGATGCAGAATTCAGCCAAAGGATCGAATTTTTGTTAAAGAAAAAAGGGATAAAGATATTCACGAGAAAGAGGGTAAATGCGATAAAAGGAGAAGGAGAGGTAGAAGAAGTATTAATTGAAAATAAAAAAATTCCGGCAGATTTTGTAGTTATATCAGCTGGTGTGAGGGCAAATACAGAATTGGCTGAGAAAATTGGGTGTAAAATAGGGCGGTTTGGAATTGAAATTGATAAATATTGTAGAACATCTCTCAAGGATGTTTATGCCTGTGGTGATTGCACTCAGTCTTTATCATTTATTACCAAAAAACCAGTTCCATCTCAACTTGCGACTACAGCTGTGTTAGAGGGTAAAATTGCTGGAGCAAATGCCACTGGAAAAAGGGAAGAATTTCCGAGAATAATTAATCCTTCTGTGACTGTGTTATTTGATTCTGCTATAGGAAGAACGGGGTTAACGGAAAAGCAGGCAAGAGATGAAGGAATTGAAATTATCCCCGGATATGGAAAATCCATGAACAAGTACCCCTCCCAAAGGGAAGCAGAATTCATAGAGAACAAGCTCATCTTTGAAAAAGAAGGTAAAAAATTGATTGGTGCCCAGATTTTTGGTGGTAAAGAGGGAATAGATGAAAGGATAGATCTTCTTTCCTTGGCAATTCATCAGAGAGTAAGAATAGGGGATCTCTGTCATTTTAGTCACTGCGCTCATCCAGAATTGTCTCCCCCACCATTTTCCGAACCAATTGTTATGGCTGCAGAGGATGCATTAAATAAGATTTAGAATGGATCAGATGTCAAAAATCGTAAGGACCATTGCATGTGTATTAATAGTGCCTGGAATAATATTTGGTTTATATGTAATTATGCATGGTCATCTCACTCCGGGGGGGGGCTTCCAGGGAGGGGCAATTATGGCTACCATTTCTGTTCTTTTTATTATAGCTTATGGTGAAAAAATTAGAGAGGCATTAGATCGGGATATTCTCTCATTGGCGGAGGGCTTGGCTTTACTCGCTTTTATTTCTCTGGCTTTTCTGGGCCTCTCTACAACATTCTTCCGGAACTTTTTAGCTAATGAAGGATTTATCTTCGGAAAAGCTATTGGGTTTGGAATTAATCCGGGGTATCTCAACACAGGGGGTGTAATTCCTTTGATGAATTTGGCAGTGGGTTTAGAGGTTTTTTCTGCTCTATCCCTGGTAGTGCTTATTATGTATCTTGGCTCAAAAAATGAGGTGCTGAAAGATGTTGAATAATCTTCCATTCCTTGCTGTGATAATTCTCATAGCCCTCGGAATCTATGCAACCCTATTCAAGAGAAACCTGATCAAGATAGTGATGGGGATCCATATCATTGGCTCTGGAGTGAATCTTTTCCTGATTGAATTGGGCTATAGGGAGGGATGTATTGCTCCGATCTTTACCAATGCACCAAAATTAGAAATGGTCTTGCCCACACCCCAGGCTCTAACTCTAACCAGTATTGTGATCAACATAGCTGTAGTGGCCTTAATGTTATCTCTTGTCATACTCATTTATCAGCATTATGGAAGTATTGACTCTAAAGAAAGGAGGCTGAAGGGATGATTTTACTTGAACATGCACCAATTTTATTAATAGCAATTCCTTTAATAGTAGCATTTGCTACACCCATTGTAGGGAGAGTGAATTCTTTCCTTAGAAATTTCTGTATGATAATTGCCTTAATATTTACCGAACTCTTAGCCATTCTTCTAAGCTATGATGTAATAAAAAACGGAATTCGTGCATACACATTGGGGGCTAAGCTTCCCGGACTAACCTCTCCAGCTGGATTTCCAATTCGAATTATCTTAGAAGTGGATGCCAT
>DAOVSE010000070.1 GCA_030633595.1 Candidatus Altarchaeota archaeon | reverse complement strand
TATTCCCGGGATGGTATTCTGGTAAGAGGATAGATGAGGTGATTAGAAAGATTGAGGGAAGAGAAAAAACCGAATCAAAAGCTCTCGAGAAAGGAATTGAAAAGGTAATGTCGGCAACTGAGGAGAAAAAACCACTAAAGAAGACACTTGAGGAATTAAAGAAATTAGAACGGGAGAAATCAGAAGAATTATCTTCGGGCACAAGTGCAGATAGGGACATAAATGCAGAGTGGGTATTTGAAGCAGAGAAATATCTCAAAGTGAATACACCCGAGGGGAAGGTAATAAAGTATCTGGAAGAACAAGAACATTCCGCTTCCGACATAACCGAGAGATGGGTGGACATTAAGACATCTTTTTTTAATATTAGACGGATTATAGATGACTCGGAGAAAAAGGAGATAATAGGGACAAAGTGGGAAGAAGGAAAAAGAATGATAATAGACTTCCATCCGGAGAGGATAGAAGAGTATATCTGGGAAAATAGCAGTGCTGGCAAGATTCTAAAATGTGTGATAAAGCACGGTGTGCGCAGAACAACAGAAATTATGAGCGAGACGGGGCTAGATCTCTCTACCGTTGGAAGATGGGTTAGTATACTGGAGAGCGATAGATGGGTTGAAGTGGGATGGATGAAAGGACATAAAGTAGTATCCTTAAAAGAGAGAGAAAAATCGTCAGAGAAACCACCCTATGACAAAAAAGGAGGAGCAACTGAGGGTAGTGTAGAACAAAAATTAGCTGGAAGGGAGGGAATTGAAAATCCAAAAGAAACTGCTGAACTGATCATTGAAACACTACAGAATGAGGAAATTTCTTCAGAGTATAGAATTCCAATTACCGATGAATTCATAAAGATTAAAGAGGCTGATCCGAAGATAAAGGATTCCGAAGCCGTTGAGAGGGCGATTGGTGGATTCTTGGTAGAGAAATATCTCAAAGAGAAGACATCTGCTGGCAGGGTTCTGGATTATTTGGGGAAGAATCCTGATTGGTCTGCTCTATCTGAGATCTCAAAGGGAACAGGATTGCCTCGTTCTACAGTTGCAAGGATTATAACAAATTTGGAAGAAAAACAAGTGGTAAAATCAGGCATGAGAAATGGAAGTAAGGTTGTGAGGGTAGTTCCAGAGAAGACGGAGAGTTACTACAAGGAAACGGAAGATTGGAAGATTGTAAGTCGTGTTGCACGAGAGCCCAGTTTGAATATATCAGAGATTGCAGACAGGGAGGATCTACCTCGCTCTACAGTTAAAAGATACATTGAGAAACTTGAATCTGCTGGGCTGCTCAAAATATGGAAAATAAAGGGAACTATTAGGGTATTCCCCGGGTGGTATTCCGATGGAGAGATAGAAGGGAAATTGGAAAGAGTAAAGAAAGCTATTACCCTAAAAACTAAGCTTCATTTGTCAGGTTTAATTAGAGTGCTTGAAAAAAATCCAAAACATCTTGTAGATGTAAGCAAACTTGCTAAGAGATTTAATGTTATCGAAAAGACCCTACAGAATTGGCTCTCAAAACTTGAGGAGTTGGCAAGGGTTAATGAAACCATTGGAAATAAACTCAATGATATAAAATTCAGTGCATTCGTGGAATTACAAGGTGAATTTTCTAAAGAGGAACTCGCTGAGAGGTTGAATGTCAGTGAGGAGACCATAAACGAGTGGTCTTCACGGGTTGAGGAGAAAAAAGCGAAAGAAAAACCATCAGAAAAACTCCCCGGAGCAGGTCCATCCACCATAATTCTTGAATTAGAAACAGCCATAGACAAGCTACAAGAGTTAAAGATTATAGAAGAGAAGGAAGCTGAGAAGCTGAGAAAGCACTTAGAAAAGGGCGAATTTGAGAAGATAGAAGAGAATAAATTTGTGAGGATAGCCCAAGAAGTTAGGGATGTTCTCAAAGAGATCGAAGATGATGTTCTGGCAGGGGAATTCATCAAAAACGAATACGTGAGGAAAAACTTAGAACTGCTCAGTGAATATCTGTTAATTGACTTTAAGAGAGATAAGGAACTTCTACTGAGGACGGATTTAGGTGAGATTATAGATGGAATTCCAGAGGATGAGAAATCAAGGTTGACAGAGAGGAAATTCAGGAATTTAATCAAGAAGGAAATTGAAAAACCACTCTGGATGAGAAATCTCGCTCCCGTTCTCATGGAAGATGCTCTTTCTGAGGCTACGGAGAATATAGTGGCTGGGATAAAAGATAAGTATATCCCAGGAATCGTCTTTGACCTGCCATATAAAAGGGGACCAATCGATTCCTATCATGTAGCAAGAAAGATTCTAGAATACATCGGAGAGGAGACCCATAGACATTGCCAGAGGAATCGTATCGGAAAGTATGAAGAGATAGGACCATTATTTGAGAGGACTATTGAGAACATTCTGAATAATCCACAAGACTTTAAAGGCATTCAGATGGCAGAGGAGGTAAGAAAAACCAGATTCGGATCAGAATACAAACCGACTCGTGAGGGTATCGATGCGTTAGAAAAGAAATTTGCGTGGGTTGAGATAAAGAAGATAAAGGAGCCGGATTTTGACCAACTTGGTGCTGAGGATCCACTCTCCCATATATTGGATAGGCACAATATACCAAGATATGGTGGGGTTGAAAAACTACCAAGACTGTTAAATGATATAGTTGGGAAATCCAGATTAAACAAAGTATTGACTGAATTCTTTGGAAAGAAGAATACATTCACAGAGGAGGGTGGTCGTGTTAAAGAGGTTGAGCTACTTTCTGGAATTCATAGCCCGATTCTCGTTGTTAGCGAATTCCCCAAGGAGGAAGAAAGAAGGGTTATTATAAAGAAGAGTGATATGAGGATCGAGGGGCATATGTCAGAAATCCTTCACGAATTGGGGATCAATACATATAACATTCGTTCATTTCATGAGGTATATGGCGGAAGATTCGGATTAATCGAGATAGTTCCTGGACCTACTTTTAGAGAGGCCGATCCTCGGGTTTTAGATGCCAATAAATATAAGATTGCCGAGGAATGGGGAAAGTGTGCGGCAGTTAGCTATGTTCTTGGATGTGGGGATAGAAGCCTCGAGAATTATATTCTTGATACAAAAACAGGCATATTAACTCCAATTGATTTAGAGGATAGCTTTGATCCAGAGTCTAACAATGAGATAACTATTGCTAGATACCATCTATCACATCTTGAACGTGTACCGGCCTACTGGAAGAGTACAGAAGAGAAAATAAAACTATTGGTAGCATTTGAGAAGGGTTTCAGGCATCAATACGGAATTTTGAAGAGCAAAAAATCAGTAATACTGAATTTCATTCAAGAGGGAATCGATAAAGGCATTAAGGTAGGTAGATTTGTAAAGAAGGATATTCCACCTAACAGTAAAAGACTGATTGGGGGGAGGATCGATAAAGAACCCCAAGTAGTGTTAAGAAAGATATTCAAAGCTGTGGAGAAAATTAAGAAAAGAGAAGTAAAAGAAAAACCATCCCCCGCCCCGAAAAAATCTGGAGAAGGAATTTTAAGAAGGAAAGACGCTAAGGCTCCCGTTGGGATGGGTATCCCGGGGGCTATGGCGGTGTTGTGGGATTGGAGAGAAGGAAGAAAGAAGGAAAAATTAAAGATAAAGAAACCGAAGGGAATTCCAGGGAAAGAATTAGAAAACTCAGACACGGTCATAAGGGTAAGAGAGACAATCGGAACGGATGAAATTCTTGGAGAAAAACCAGTTTGTTATCCCGATGCCAGACTGGATGTTGCTCGTATACTCTCCATGCTTCCCGGGGCAAAAACATTTGTTCTTTTCGGCCGGCTGTATGCGAATAGTAATCTGGAATACCAGAGAGAGACTATCAAGCGGCTGGGGGGTGAACGTCTCTCCGTGAATCCAGAAGGACTCAAAAAGGGGGAGAGGGGCATCATCGAGTTTATGTACGAAGGGGAGAAAAAAGGGATAATCTTCTATCCCCGAAGGATGGAGGATACTGATCTTGATAAGATAGAAGAGCTTAGGGAAGGGATCAGCGTCTACTTTGGGAGATTGAGGGGGGATTCATCAACCAGTCCCAAATTCTTTAAGGAAAAATTCAGCGGGATTATGAAGGGTGGCTATATTCTGATGGATACCAATCAATTGCCTCAGAACTTAGATCCAAAGATTGTGGGCTTTGAAAGGATAGAGGAACTGAAAGATCCCAGCTATGGCCATGCTGGATTGTATGTCTACAAGAAGGTCGGGGAGGTGAGAAATCTCGCGGTGATTATGGAGATAGATCAATACATCTCCGAGATGGAGATAGAGAAAGAAGAGATATATGGCATTAAAGATATCACAGAGTTTTACAAGAACCAGTTCAGAAAGATAAAGGAGAAAGTTGGTGAGTTACCTCGGGATCAGAAGATAATGATCACCAATGCATTACGGGGGATGGGCTTCTCTGAGAAAGCAAAGAATAAAGAGAAACTCAAAGAGGCTTTTGAGGATGTGTTTGAAGAACTAACACTAACAGAGGATGAAGTAAGAAAGTACTGTGTTCGAGGTAACTCCGTAAGAATTAATATAGACAATTTATGCAAGAAATATCCAAATCTGGAGGACATGTACACTGATCTTAGAACAAAACTGGAGCAATATACCGCAAGTAATAAAGCCTACACCGATCTCCTGAAGGAAAGTGGAGAAGTCCCGGAGTTTCCGGCATATTTGGTTTTAACGCCGGAGGTTTTAAAGGAAGAGATATTACCGATAGTTTCTGAGGTTACTGGAATAAAATATGAGGAATTGCTGAAGGATTATTTAGATAAAGGAAAGATCAGGGCTCCAAGTCCACTCGGAATTGTAGACTATACATACGGTCTAACGGAACATCCTAAGTTAGTGAAGGTAAGTAAGGGTTATATCTCTTTAGTTAACTCTGAGTGGATAATCGGCGAGATTGTGCGTCAACTGGATGAACCCCCCGGATTTTTCCGTTTGAAAAAAATACAGGAGAAACATTCTGAGGTAATGTATAGGCTGGCCAGCATAAATGGATTAAGACTCCTCGCACATAAGAGGGGGGATATTACACTGCTAAATGAAGCTGACTTTTTTGACGCCTACATGGTTGCAGCAGAAATTGCTAAGTATTTAAGAGAGAATAAGCTGGAGGATAGAGATATCATAAACGCCCTTAAAGAGATGGGTGCAGATCAGCGTCTTCTGGATGGTATTTTCGGTCGTGAGTGGGAGAGCGGCAATATCGACTCAGATGTGTTTGAAAAGGCGGGACATTATGCAGCCTCATATGAAATAAGGAAATACTTTGGTGATGAAAAAGCTAAACAACCCCTGCAGATTCCTAAGGGTGAATGGGGGGAATTTTTAGCGGAGAAAAAGAATCGGGGGTGGTTATCAAATAAACCCGACTTGGTGAAGGATGTCCCTGATTATAGTTCATATAGCCCCAGTGATGAACCAGAGTTGGATAAATGGACAGTCCTCGGGTTATTGGATAAAAAAGAGGGGATGCTCAAGAGAGAGAAGAAACTGCTGAAACGCGAAAGTAAACAAGTGAAAGAAACACTGAAAAAACATGATATATCGAAAGATAATAGAGTAAAGGCTATAGAGGAGGAAGTTAAGGAAATTAAGGGAATGAGGAACGAGATATGGAAGTATCCAAAGGATGTCAAAATTAAATTAAGTAGGTATATGATCTGGGGGGTAAGGGAACCGAAAGGAATTCCAGGGAAAGGGGTAGAAAACCCAGAGGAAATTCATATAAAGGATATTGGTGAGGGCAATATTGTCGATATAGTAGCGAGAAAAGATGATAGGGGGATGAATATCGGGTATATCTGGGGGGAGCCAGTCTCGAGAGACAGAAATAGACTCAGAGTGAACTACTTTGAGGTAAAGCATGAGTTTTTTAAGGATGGAAAGATAGGGATTGATTTAGTAAGGGAATTTGTCAGGAAAGCAAAAGAAAAGCAATACACTCACATAGAGTTTAAGACTGAACGCTGGATAGTTAGGCATATAAGGAAAAATCTACCTGACTTGAATATCAAGATAAATAAACGAAAGTTAGCAGTCGGGAGGACAGGAGAGTATATAATTGATATCCGAGAAAAACAAGATAGAAATTCTGGAGAAGATTCAGAAACAGGTAAAGAAAAATCATTTGAAACCCTGAGAAACGACCGCGAAAAGTACAGCAAAAAGATTAAAGGGGATAAGGTAATCCTTTTGGATATGGATGAAACACTGGTCTTCTGGGATATGGATGAAATACAGGGTGCGAAGGATCGGGAAACGGTATTTCGTGCGATGTCTCCGGGGATTAAGAAGACCCTTAAGAGGCTACAAAACGAGGGTTACAAAGTTGTTCTGAGTACGTATGGTGAGAAAAATAGAATAGAAAAACTGCTTGAAGACCTGAAATGGGATGGTTGCTTTGATAAGATCGTTACCTATGATGATGTTAATGGTACAAGAAAAAGAAAGCATACCACCGAAGACAGGCGTAAGGTAAAACATAAAGCACTTGAAATAATTAGAGAGGAATTTGAGGCAGGTCCAGATAATATCGTCAGTATAGGCGATTCATGCATTGAGACCTACGATCCGTTGATGCACAAAAGAATCAGGGGGGCGATATTGATTGATGCAAGAACCGATCCGAAGAAGAGCTACGTTTCAATCGCTCACGTTGGAGAGCTTGCAAGGACATTTTTCGGCGACGTGCCCTTTTCAAACAATGAGGGAATTAGAAGGGTGGGGTGTATCTCTAAAGAGGAACTGGAGGATAAGGGTGTCATAGAAGCAATCAAAGAACGGGAGAGGCATAGGGGTGATGCTATATATAATACGGGAAAAATTAAGGACCCATTCAGGATCAGATTAAAAACAGAAACTACCATTGGAGATTTGATCGATGACTGCGGCGCAACCGGTAAGTCGCCAAAAAATGGCAGATCAATAGCCGAGGTGCCGATGGATGAGTTACCTGCCCTGATGATCTATGGTGAAGATAGTACTGTTCAGGTAAAGAAGCCAAAGAGTCTGGAGAAGGCAGAACACGGAAAAGAAACCCCAGAGAAAGGAGTAGAGAAAGTCAAAGAGGAAATTCAAGAGTTAGGCGCTGCAGGAGAAAGACCTAAGACGATGCCTGATGTTGGAGAAAACGATGCTGGCCCAACGGAACTGGATTCTGACTTGCTAAGAAAAATAAACAACTTAATAGGAGGATTAATAGAACGTGAACCAGCGTTAGCAGCGGATCGAGAAATATTATTTGGGGTAAAAGACCAAGGCCCAGGAATTTCAAAAGAGTTTCGAAAGCAAATTTTTTATAAATTCTTTCGTGCTGGGAATGAGGAAACACGCATGAAAAAAGGGAGTGGACTCGGTTTGTTTATCGTTTCCGAACTTGTCCGAATGCACGATGCAAAAATTATTTAC
>DAOVSE010000075.1 GCA_030633595.1 Candidatus Altarchaeota archaeon | reverse complement strand
AGATTGCCATAGTAGTGGTTGTATCGATGGGTATTGTGGTGGTTGTGTCGGAAGGTATTGTGGTGGTTGTGTCGGAAGGTATTGTGGTGGTTGTGGTGGTAGATAAGGTGGTTGTTGTTGAAATACCGGTGGTACCTAATGTCACATAATAATCCTCTGTTTCTCCATCCTCGTAACACTTTGCTGGACCGGAACCATCTTCATACGTAACCTTAACCTCTGTTAATTGAACTCTCATCCAGACGGTATCTCCAGGATTTGGATTATAACCCATAAATGCTGGATTCACAACAATTGTTCCAGACCCATATCCTCCTGCGCTAAGTGAAGCTACAACATAATTCTGAACAACCCATTCTGATGTATCTCCGGGGGAGGAACATGTTACCGTATCTGCAGTAGTTATAGTGCCCCAATCCCCATCTCTGTTGTAATCTATCCATATGTTCAAATAAGCATCCCAATCAGCTGTATATGGGCCACCTGAAATAGTAACTTCTACAGGAATAGAAGTTTGCTGGCAGTGCGGCAATGATAACGTAGAGGTAGTAGGATCGATGGGGACATGCTTTAAACCGTCATCCATTCCAAAAGGCAGTGATATAGAATCTTGGTCGGGAGTGTCAGTTAGGGGTATTATATTGTTTACCCCATCTTGGTCTGGACCAGTGTCTGCTTCCTGTTCATAGCTAATTTCAGTTCCCAAACGAGCAAAAAAATTCATATGACATGGACCATGAGGGGGAGATCCAGCTACATGGACGGTCGGATAATTCGCCTGTGTTCCGGTATATGCAGTCATTGTTGAGCCCACAGTATTCGTACTATCTGGAGCATCTCCCAGATCAATTGCGCAATCAGTATCGTCAAAATCAGTATCACCATCACAATCATTATCTATTTCATCTAAACACCAACCAATCTCTTCAGTCTCATTTCCAGTTGTATAGGAACATGTCCCAATATCAACACAGTGTGGATTATCGCATTCAGGACACCATGTACATTCAGCTGCTTCTTTACAACTTGTTTCATCTGCATGAATATCACATCCCTCCTGAGCAAGCACATAGCTTGCACTACCGAGAATGAGCAATAAAGAAAGGAGTGATATCATGAGTAAATTAGAGGTCTTTTTGATGTCGGCATTGTTTCCTAAGGGTTTCCATGGGTTTGTTTTCCCTGTTGTCCCGTTCTTTGTTTTCATTTTCTTATCCCATAATATATATCCCATCGACACTATAAATAGATGTCTCAGCACTCACCACCCCACAACAAACTCATAGCTATTTTTATTCCAATCCACATAATAATTATTTCCAATATTGCCCGGTGATTTTATGTACGAGATAGTCAAAAAGAAAGAACTTGCCCCAGATGTTAAACTCTTCGAGGTTTCTGCACCACTGGTGGCTAAAAAAGCGGAACCAGGGCAGTTTGTAATACTCCGCCCGGACGAGAAGGGGGAGAGGATTCCTCTGACAATTGCGGATTTCAACAGGGAAAGGGGAACAATCACGATAATATTTCAAGAGGTCGGAAAGACCACAAAAAAACTTGGATATATGGAAAAGGGGAATAAGATCCTGAATTTTGTAGGTCCGTTAGGTTGTCCCTCCGAGATCAAAGATTATGGCACTGTTGTCTGTATCGGTGGCGGAATTGGTGTGGCCCCCCTTTACCCCATTGCAATGGCACTAAAGAAAGCCGATAATAAGGTAATCTCAATAATCGGGGCCAGAAACAAAAATCTTTTAATCCTGGAAAAAGAAATGCAAGAAATAAGTGATGAATTATACATAACGACGGATGATGGCTCAATGGGTCATCACGGTTTTGTCAGTGATATATTGAAAAAATTGATAGATGAGGGCAGAAAGATAGATCGGGTTTTTGCAATAGGTCCGGTCATAATGATGAAAGTTATCTCAGACATAACCAGAGGGCATGGACTAAAGACGATAGTGAGTTTGAATCCGATAATGGTCGACGGTACGGGAATGTGCGGTGGCTGCAGAGTCTCGGTCGGAAATGAGATAAAATTCGCCTGCGTTGACGGCCCTGAATTCGACGCTCATCTGGTTGATTTTGATTCATTGATGAGAAGGAACAAAAGATTTCTAAAGGAAGAAAAGATCGCGATGAACGAATAAAGAAAATGCCCGTGAAGAAAGAAAAGCAACCTATGAGAGAGCAGGATCCGAAGGAGAGGATTAAGAATTTCAGGGAGGTTCCTCTGGGCTATACAAAGGAACAGGCAGTTGAAGAGGCAAAGAGATGCCTGCAATGCAAGGATGCACCATGCATGCAGGGTTGTCCCGTGGGCATAGAGATCCCAGCCTTCATCGAGTCCATAAAAGAGGGAAGATTCGAGGATGCGATAAACGAGATAAGAGAAAAAAATAGCCTGCCGTCGGTAACTGGAAGGGTCTGCCCATATGAAGTACAGTGTGAAGGCGTCTGCACACTGGGCAAAATTGGCGAACCGGTTGCTATAGGAAGACTTGAGAGGTTCGTTGCGGATCTTGAAAGGAAAAAAGGCATTAGGGCACCCAAAAAGGCAAAACCTACAGGTAAAAAAGTAGCGGTGGTTGGTTCCGGACCCGCCGGCTTGACCTGTGCCAGTGATTTAGCAAAGAAGGGTCATGAAATTGTTGTATTCGAAGCTTTACACGAACCGGGGGGTGTTCTCCTGTATGGAATTCCAGAATTCAGACTGCCAAAGAAAATTCTGCATAATGAAATTGACCATATAAAACAATTGGATGTACAAATCAGGGAGGATATCGTTATCGGAAAGACCTTAACCGTCACAGATTTACTTGAGAAATTTGATGCCATTTTCATCGGAACTGGAGCAGGGCTACCCATGTGGATGGGAATTCCGGGAGAAAATTTAAATGGTGTGTATTCTGCAAATGAATTTCTAACGAGGGTTAATCTGATGAAAGCCTATAAATTTCCCGAATATGGCACCCCCATTGAAATCGGAGATAGGGTTGCAACGATAGGGGCGGGAAATGTTGCAATGGACTGCGCGAGAACAGCCCTGAGATTAGGAGCCAAGAAATCATACATTATTTACAGGAGGTCAAGGGAGGAAGCACCAGCTCGCGCAGAGGAAATAGAGCACGCAGAGCAGGAGGGTGTGATCTTTAGATTTCTTACATTGCCGACCAAGTACACTGGCGATGATCAGGGTCATGTAAGAAGAATGGAATGCCTCAAGATGGAACTGGGCGAACCAGACGAATCCGGAAGGAGAAGACCTATAGCTATAGAGGGCTCTGAATTTACCCTGGATATCGACACAGTGATTGTTGCAATAGGTCAGAGACCCAATCCGCTTATACCACAAACTACCAGGGATCTGGAAATCACGAAATGGGGAACGATCAAAACCGATGAATCTGGAAGGACATCAATGAAGGGCGTCTTTGCCGGCGGAGACATTGCAACCGGTGCCGCTACCGTAATTCTTGCAATGGGCGCCGGGAAAAGGGCCGCTGAATCAATCGATGAATATCTCAGAAAAAATGTTACATGACGTCATAATTATAGGTGCGGGACCCGCAGGACTTACGGCAGGTATCTACGCCGTTAGACGAAACCTGAAAACCCTGATAATAGAGAAAACCGCCGTGGGCGGACAGATGCTTTTAGCGAAGGAGATAGAGAATTATCCGGGATTCAGACATATCTCTGGAAGTGATCTCGCAGATAAGATGGGGAATCAGGCAAAAGACCTTGGAATAGAGATTGTAATGGAAGAGGTAATAGGAATGAATCTAAAAAAGGAGATAAAGACGATAACTACGAGAGAAAATCAATATAATGGAAAGGCAGTAATCATTGCAACTGGTGGAATGTACAGAAAATTGGAAATCGTGGGTGAGGAGGAATTTGCGGGCAGGGGTGTTAGTTTCTGTGCAACATGCGATGCCCCTTTCTTCAAAGATAGAGCTGTCGCTGTAATCGGTGGAGGTAATACTGCAGTTAATGATGCCCTTTACCTGTCTGAGATAGCAAAGAAAACCTATCTAATACACAGGAAAGAACATCTAAGAGCAGAAGAGATAAGACAGGGAAAACTACTTGAACAGGGAACAGAAGTAATCCTCAACACGGTAGTGGAGGAAATTCTGGGGGACAAACTCGTTGATTCGATCTCAATCAGAAATATAAAAACGAACGAGATAAAGAAACTTGAAGTGGATGGTGTTTTTGTGTCGATAGGTGTCGTTCCAAGCACTGTCATGGAGAAAAGTGAAGGGGTTGAGGTCGATAAAAAGGAGCACATAGTGGTCAGCAAATATCAGGAAACCAACATACCCGGGGTTTTTGCCGCCGGAGACGTAACCGGAGGAATAATGCAGGTATCCACTGCAGTAGGTGAGGGATGTACTACAGCACTATCGGCTTATAAATACATAAAAGAACCATACTGGAGAAACAAATAATAAAAACACATCAGAATATCTTGCTGCGCCTCCAATTCCTGTTTGATTTCGGGCTGTCTCTCACCTTCCTGTTTGTCTTTGCGAAAACCCAGATTGGGGCCCTCTTTCTCTTCCTGTTCTCCTTGATTAGAATTCCCTTCTTTGATTCTGACTTAACCCTGGCCATTTTATCTCATAAATATAATGAATTACATAGGTAGTATAACTTAAAATATAAAAGATGTTTTGCCCTAAATGCGGTAAAAAGGGATATGGTTTGTGCATAGACTGCTTTCTGGAGGAGAACCCCGTAGGGTTGAGGGATATCAAACTTTCCCTCTGTACCTGTGGAAACTACCTTTACAGGGGGCGCTGGTCCAAGAACATAACAGATTCTATTGAGAAAGTTGTAGAAAAAAATCTTACAGTTCCGTCGGAGATAAAGCTAGAGAGCATGCGGATATTGCCGAAATTCAGGAGCGACAGGATTGATCTAGAGGTCTGGATCTCGGGGCGGTACATGGGGGAGGAGTTTAGAAAAAGGTTTAATAGCTATATAAAAATAAGGAGGAGAGAATGTCCAGATTGCAGTAAACTAAGCTCTGGTTACTATGAGGCAATAATTCAACTCAGGATAAAAAAACCATTGACCGATCTGAATCTTGATCCCAGATTTGTATCGAACATAAAAAAGGTCAAGGGAGGATTTGACATTTACGTAACATCCACAAGGTATGCGAGACAGATAAAAAAGAAATTTGATAATCTGGGTTTCAGGGTAAAGGAATCCCAAAAGCTCATTGGCAAGAAAAAAGGCAAAGAGGTATACAGGACTTCGATATCGATAAAAGAGCCCGATTTTGGAGAGGGGGATTTTTTAAGACATAACAAAGAAATCATCCAGATCCTGAGGCTTGGAAAGAGAACCCTCTGCAGGGATATCGTCACTAAAAAACGGAAGACAATTGGCATATCAAGCCTGAAAAAATCAAAGATTATAGCTAAGAGATCTGATCTGAGGGAAGGGATTGTTACCCTGGTCTCTCCAAAAGAGGTACAGATTCTGGATTTGCAAGATAACGAAACATACGAAATAAAAAACGAAAACATGGATCTGGAATTGGGTCAGGAGATTAAAATTCTGAAGACAAGCAGAAATATCTATATCCTATGAATGTAGCCCAGATTTCTCAGAACCATATCAACCTGCTGGATTGCAGTTCCGATATACTTCTCAGGGTCCAAGGCTGAATCGAGTTCCTTTGCAGTTACATATTTCAGGACCTCGGAATTCTTTACTAGGATGTCTCTGAATGGAACCTTCTTCTCATAGCTTTTCATCGCACAGGTCCTCATCAATTCATGAGCTTCCTGACGACCCACCCCCTTTCCCACGAGAACCATCATGACGGATTCTGCCATAATCCTCCCTTGGGAAAGGTTGAGATTCTTCTCTATCCGGTCATAGTCAAAGATTAAATTATCCAGTAAATCGATACCAAGGTTTAGTATATAATCTATTAGAATGCAGGATTCCGGAATAATAATGCGCTCGCAGGATGAATTTGTAAGGTCTCGCTCGTGCCATAATGGAATATTCTCAAAGGATGCCATTGCATTTGACTTAATTATCCTGCTCAACCCACAGATCCTCTCGGCATATATGGGATTTCTCTTATGAGGCATCGTGGATGATCCCACCTGTTTCTCTCTAAAGCCCTCTGATACCTCGGCAATCTCTGTCCTCTGTAGATTCCTTATCTCTGTCGCTATCTTAGTTAAAGACTCTGCAATCAATGCCAGATCGAGAAGAAATTCTGCGTGCCTGTCCCTCTGAATTACCTGGTTCGAAACCAGAACAGAGTCCATACCCAGGTCCTTCATGATGTTGCCCTGTATCCTCATTCCGTTTTTACCAAGGGCTGCCTGAGTTCCAACCGCCCCACTCATCT
>DAOVSE010000096.1 GCA_030633595.1 Candidatus Altarchaeota archaeon | reverse complement strand
GAGGACTATGATCCTGAGTTCCAGGCGTTTATCGATGAACAAACCCAGTTGATTGAACCGGAGCAGACCCGCCTTCAGGAGCTTTCACAGCAGGAGCTTGGAGATAAAGGTTTACTTGGCTGGCTTTTCAAGTAAAACCTTATTTTTTCCCTTTTTCCCATGAAGAAATAAACCGCCCTGTTTATCCGAGATATCCTAAAAACCAAAAACAGGATGCGAAGGATTTGACAGTGGTGGTGTTCTGGGTATTGTGGGAATACAGAAGGCAGGGGTGGGAAGTTATCTGAGCGGACTTAAAAAATAGCAAAGAATGTTGCAAAGTTGTGACTTCATACTCTTTCATAGGTTTTAAGAAACTCCTTCCTTGAGATTCTTGCTTGCCTGCAAATTGTTCTTAGAGTGGAGCCCTTTATTCTTTCGTGATTTGGCATGGTTAAATGTGTTTTGCTACCATCCGTATTTTCTCTGATCATTGAAATATGCTTTCCTGCCCTTACGATTTTAAAGTTCAGGATTTCAAGGGTTTTTATAACCCTGCGTTTTGGTGCATCTTTTGGAAATTTCATCACACTGCCACTTCTGCAACGAAGGTTTCCATAATATCCTCAATCTCAAGAGCCTCTTCTCCAAAGGTTTCTATATGAAAATTGATAGCAGATTTTACATCCGTAAGTGCTTCTTCATAGGTATTTCCTTCCCCAACTACTACACCCTTCAACCCAAGAGGATATGCTACATACCCCTCCGGATGCTTTTCAACTATTATTTTTATCTCTCTCATTTTCCCAGTTATTATTCCATTGGATTTCAAGTTTATTAAAGTAACTGTCAAACATCACTCTATTTAGCAGGAGCCGATAGTGTGTCCACGTTAATTCGTCACTCAGTGCGTGACTTTTTGGGTATAAACTCGGAAACCATAGACATGTCAGTAAAATTATTATCTCTTTCCTTTATTGGCCTGTCCCAGCAGGGGCTTTTTGCATATAATCTCCGCAAGAAAAACAGATAAAACAGAATGCGAAGGTTTTGACAGTGGCGGTGTTCTGGGTTTGGGTGTTGTGGGAGTATAGGAGGACGAAGTAGACGACAATAGCTATTTATTGGGGTTGGTTCTTTTCTAAAAATCAAAATTGGATCTGGAAAAAGAACAAAAGCTTAGTTAAAATTTACGCATAAACCCTCTCAACCTCATCCATAATTCTGTTCAGGAAAGGAAAAAATCTGTCGAGAAAATCATAAAATTCTTCCGTATCTATTTCGATCAGCAACAGCTCCTTTTCTTCACCCCATGTAAAGCCTTCCCTTCCCAATACATTTCTTTTCTCGGCGATATTCCTTCTGTATTTTTCATAGAGTTGTAGCATAAACCCCACTTTTTCTGTGATAATCCCTTCCAATCCCTCCGGGGTGATGTCAAAGTTCTTACAGATCAGATAAACGTCTACAAAGTCTCTCGATTTAATACCCCTCCTGGTCAGGATGGATCTGACCTTCTCACAGAGTATCTCTCTCGTATCATACACATCAAAATCTATTGATCTGGAGTATTCTCCATAATCCTCCGGAAATAACTTCTTTAACTCTTCTAATGTTTTCCCCGTTAACAAACTCCGTATCTTTCCTTTACGGAAAGGAAAACAGAGTTTCTCAACAAAATTTATTTGAACCTTAATGAATGCTATATTCCCTGTAATCTCGGATCTGTACCATAACTTAAATGTCACGAATTTATTCCCTCCCCCCAACTCGACATATTCCATATTTTCTTTTTCGCATCTGAACTCCAGATCCCTTCTCCTCGCGATATCCTCAAATATCAGACCGATCCTGTTTATAACCTTCGACAGATACACTCTTATCCTCTTCTGAGACATCCCTTCAAAAATCTCCTGTGATTCCCAGGTAAAATCTATATCCTCAGAGAACCTGTAGTAGCCCAGATAGCATTTTATCAGACATGTACCGCCTTTAAACAGGAAGTTCTTTGAGAAGAATTCATCCCCAGATAGATCTAAAAGTAATCTGTGCAGGATCATATCCTTTTCTACCAGATCTCTCCTCTTTGTCCCCAGTTCATCTGATATCTGCTCTATAAATTCCTTCATTCGATCACCCTCTCAACAATCCTTCTAACACCCTTAGGATAATGCCCCGAATATTCCAAAATTTTTTCCCTTGACAGATCTCCTGAGTAATCCGAGAGGTCCATAAGTATTCTCTCCTCCGGAATGCTTCTGTATCTCCACACATATATGAAATCCAGAATCGTCTTCTCGGCATCGGAGTACCTTATCTTATTATTCTTTATACCGAATTTCAGCAGGGATGGTTTCAATTTCAGAAATCTGAATTTATAACCTGCTATACCCATCGGTCTCGCCCTGAATATTGCATCGTTTATCACATAGTCTACCGTAAAATGCTCGTGCGTCATATTGTTCAATTTTAGGGCAGTGTATAACCCGAAATACCAGTTCTCAACGCCTTTTATCCCCAAACCCTTTGCCACCAGTTCAAGGATATCGTATCTGACTCTGCCGATCTTAACCTCCTCGATGGGTCTGAGGTAGAATATCCCCTTGAAAATCCTCACCAGATAATTCCTTGAAAGCAGGTATCTCAGGTTTCTTTTATAGTCTATTTTCAAGGATCTACAGTACCTCTTAACCTCCTCAGAGGTTACAAACTCCCGTCCCTCCAAATAGAGTTTCTTCAGCAGTAGATTCATTTATATCACAATATCATATTTTTTATGACATTATAATATATATCACAAGAGTATAAATATCAAAACTCCAGGGAATGTTATCATAAACTCAGAAAGAAATAAACTCGCTATTTATAGGAATTCTTCCATAGATGAACGAGGTGGTGGCTGGAGAGGGATAGTTTGTATTTCAACCTAATTATCTAAGAGTTAAACCTGAATGCAAGGCAGAAGGAATTCTCAGAGATGCTGTTCATGCATATTATGATCATAGTCACATTTTTTGTTATTCTCTCTCTTGTAGTCAGGGGTTTATTCCTTGAAGACTTCATGATAGAGTTAATAATGTTATTCGTTGTGGTCTTAATATATCTTCATGCAATATTCTGGGCTAGAACACACACCTTTCACCCCTTAATTTTTGGGTGTGCGCCAAGTGACCTCTGGAGACCCTGGAATACATTAACTCAAGAAGAAAAACACGCAGTAAAGATCTTTATATTCTTAGCTTTCTGCTGGGGAGTAGTTATGGGTAGTATCACGCTGTTTACGGGATGGGGAGAGTATAGCATACAAATGATAATAATTGGGGGGTATAGCCTGACCTTAACACTCTGGATAGAATACCTGTTATTCCCCTCCACACGTAGCTTTTTCGAAAAAACACGCAAAACAACGGGGGTGCCAGAGATACTCGAAAGCATAACAGCAAGGAAAAAACAATTCAG
>DAOVSE010000039.1 GCA_030633595.1 Candidatus Altarchaeota archaeon | reverse complement strand
GAAAATCATGAGGAGGGTTATAAAGGCCAAGGTAAAGGGGGAACCAGTGGGTGACATATCTACACTCGCGAATCCGGAGGCAGTCGCTGGATTGGATGAGATGGTATAGTCTATTCCAGTTTCTTTAGTTCTTCAACCAGCTGTGGCAATAGGACAGCAGGATCAGTGACTAATCCCAAAGCCTGTGTGGTTCCCCTGTCCTGAAGTCTTGTCACTACATAAGGATTTATATCAATTATAACTGTTTTTACCCTCGATGGCAGCATATTTCCTGTAGCAATGCCATGAAGCATTGAGGCGTAGATCATACATATATCTGCCTTTTGCGCATATTTTCTCATCTCATCCTGGGCTTCCATAACATCTGTTATGGTATCCGGCAGAGGGCCATCATCTCTGAGTGAACCGCCAATTATAACGGGTATGTTGTGCTTGACGCATTCATACATTACCCCACTTTTGAGTATCCCTTTATCCACTGCCTTCCTGATATTTCCTGCCTTAGATATCTCATTTATCGCTACCAAATGGCTTTTATAACCCCTCTTCAGAATTCTACCTGTTCTTTTATCCATACCCAGGGTTGTTCCGAATAGTTGTTTTTCAATATCCATCGCAGCAAAACCATTTCCTGTGAAAATGGCCTGCACGTAACCCATTCTAATCAGATCTACTAAAGCTTTATCTGCTCCGGTATGTGCCATTGCAGTTCCAACTACGTGGATGCTAAATCCTTTTTTATCCCTGAGCTTCTTCATCTCCTTAGCTAGGTCCCCAATATAAGAAATTATTGGTTTTTCAGGCGATACATCGCTGGACATGAAGCCAAAGATATCCTGAGGCTCTCTCGGTCTCTGGGGCGCATCCACCTTGATTCCATCTAAACCTATGACAACCAAATCCCCTTTTCTAACCAAACCCTGACGCTTGCATATCGCTTTATCCCCCTCAATAACTATGGTACAATCCATCTCCAGGTTTTCGACACTTCGCCAATCCCCATTAAGATAGACATGGGTCGGGTGATGTGTAGTTCCATAGAAGTTATCTGGTAATACCTTATCTGCAAGCGCCGGCATTGTTTTTACCTCCTTCCGTGGAAGTAACGCTCCAAGCCTCTCAAGCTCGTCGAATAACTCCAGTGAACCTTTAACCCGAATTCTACAATAGCTTTCATCCACCTTCGTTTTGCCAACATCCAACTGAAGAATCTCGAAATCACCCCGCATATCCATTATAGTATCCAGGACCCTTGGGAGAATCATAGAATCGATGATATGCCCCTTAAGCTCAATCTCCTCTGAAATTTCCATTTTAATTAACTAATTCAAAGTAACTATATATCTGTAGATAAAAATAAAAGTCAATGTTAAGATGGAGTTGTCGTTACCACAAGTGTCACGCCCACTTGATGGCTTTGAAATTGTTTCGCAATTTCAAAATCGCTCCGCGATTTTAAAATGCAGGTGTGACATGCGCTCTTTCCAGTCACTTAGTCACACGTAACAAATTCTTTTCTTTGGTTGAAAAAATGTCTCTACTATTGACAGAGGATGAAATCAGATCCGTCCTCGACACGGGAAATTCCGTTCAAGCCGTTGAAGCGGCATTCAAAGCCTACGGCGAAGGCAGGATTAACATGCCACCAAAGGCATATCTAGATCTCCCGGCTGGTGATTTCAGAGCCATGTATGGTGGAATCAAGGGCTTTAATGGAAGGGATATCTGCGGGCTGAAGTGGGTAAATGTTCACCCAGAAAATCCTCAAAGAGGCCTTCCTACAGTAATGGCAAAGATTCTCCTGAATGACCCCGAAACTGCCGTTGAGTTGGCGGATATGGACGGTTCCTATATTACGGATATGAGAACAGGAGCTGCAGGCGCTATTGCAGCAAAATATCTCTCCCGAAAGGATGCATCAAATGTTGGTATAATTGGTGCAGGGAGACAGGCGAGAACACAACTGGAGTGTCTCCTTCAGGTCAGGGATATAGAACACGTTAAGGCGTATGATGTAGACTGGAATAAAGCAGAGAAATTCGCCATGGAAATGGCAGATAAATTCAAGATTGAATGCATCGCATCCAGTCTGGAGAAAGCGGTAAAAGCTGCGGATATATTGATTACGGTAACCCCCAGCAGAACACCCGTGGTATCTAAAGAGATAATTCCCGATGGGATTCACATAAATGCCATTGGAGCAGATGCCAGGGGCAAGGAGGAACTGGATCCAGAGATTCTGAAAAGAGCCAAGATCATAATAGACGATTGGGATCAGGCATCCCACAGTGGTGAAATAAATGTTCCTCTGGAAAAAGGAATGATATCGAAGGATGATATTTATGCATCTCTTGGGGATGTAGTCGTTGGAAAAAAGGAGAGAAGGTCAGATGATGAGGAGATTACTATATTTGATTCTACCGGTTTGATCATACAGGACCTTGTTATTGCCTATACGGCCTACAGACTCTGCAAGGAAAGAGGTATTGGATCTAAAAAACACTTCCTTAGTAGGATTCCTTCAGAAAAACTAGAGGGAATCTACAATAAATTTTAATCTGTAATCCCTATAGTCTATCCCTTGGGGCCGTAGGGTAGCTTGGCATCCTTCCAGCCCGGGGCGCTGGTAACCCGAGTTCGAATCTCGGCGGCCCCACACCCACCTTTCTTTTAGAAGCGCAAAATTCGAAGAGAATTTTGGCTCCGAACGAATCAGAGATTCGTTGGACACAAAATCATGAAATGATTTTGCTGTACCAAAAATGCAAAGCATTTTTGAGTAAAAGAAACATAGACGAAATAAAAGGAATTCGCTTCGCGAATTCAACAAAAAAGATTGTTAAGTGTCGTCGAGCGATAGCGAAGACAAGCAAATCACTTCGTGATTTGATGTCTCGAAACTGCAAAGCAGTTTCGCAGACGGCACAAAGCGTGAACCGATTTCGCGGTTCAAAGAAAAGGAATTTCCTTCGGGAATTCAACAGGGAAAGAGCAGTTGATTCAGTCACTTAGCCGCACTGGACAAACCAAATTTATCATTGAACTTCATATAATATAATGTATTGCCTCCGTGGCTCAGCCTGGTAGAGCGGCAGACTTGTAATCTGCATGTCGAGGGTTCAAATCCCTCCGGAGGCTAACCCTTTTCTTTCGAAAAGAAAAGCGTTAACGGAAAAGAAAGGAATCTGCTTCGCAGATTCAGCAATTCCGTTAAGGTGGGCTGAAAGCCCGCCAAAGCGTGCACCGATTTTGCGGTGCTTCAAATCCCTCCAGAGGCTTCTTTTCTGAGTAGAGTAAGATATTTGCCCATATGGGCATTTATATAGTCTGAATTCCATATGTTGTTTATGAGTAAACGCGGAAGACCCAGATGCCTGAGGATGGTTGAGGGCATCCCTATTGCGGACTATTTCAAGCCAAGGGGCATTCCCTTGATGGACCTTGAGGTAGTTCATATAAATGTAGAGGAGTTAGAGGCTATTAGACTGGTAGATCTCAATGGGTTGGATCAGGAGAAAGCAGCTGCCGAAATTAAAATTTCCCGAAGGACCTTAGCCAGGGAATTAAAATCTGGGAGAAAGAAGATTGCAGATGCGCTTCTCCACGGAAAGGCGATAGAGATAAAGGTTGGTGATTCTATTGAATTAAAAGAGGTGAGTTAAATGGCAACAAGAAAATTTAAATGTTACGACTGCGGAAATGAATTTGAGGTGCCCCATGGAACTGGTGGGATGGGAAGACAGATGAAATGCCCCAAATGTGGGGGTAATAATATCCATAGGGTCGATTCGGGACCCAGAGCAGAAAGAGGTAGGGGCCCGTCTGCTGAAGGCAGGGGAAGAGGCGGCGCTGGAAGAGGTCCTAGGTAGGCTTAAAGATAAACAGGAGGTAAAAATGACAGGAGAATACGAAAGTAGGGAAAACCTTTCAAAAGAGACTCTTGATTTGGAGATGGCCCGGCAATCTCTGATAGAGGAGCTGGAAGCCATAAACTGGTATCAGGAGAGGATAGAGGTAACTAAGAATGATGATTTGAGGAAGATTTTAGAGCACAATAGAGACGAAGAAAAAGAGCATGTTGCAATGTTGATTGAGTGGATCAGGAAGAACGATCCAACACAGGATCGAATGTTTGAGGGGCATGATTAAAATGAAAATTTGCATAGCAACAACCCAGGGGGGTTTAGAAGATCAGGTCTCTCCGGTATTCGGAAGATGTCCTACCTTTACTTTTGTAGATGTAGAAGATAAAGAGATCAAAAATGTGGAGGTAATCCCGAACGAATTCGCTGGAGCGATGGGTGGTGCCGGAATTCAGACAGCACAATTTGTCGCTAATAAGGGGGCTAATGTGGTGATTGCGGGGAATTATGGACCGAATGCATATCCGATTTTAAATCAGGCCGGGATAGATGTGATTTCAGCTCAGGGGAATGTGAAGGATGTGATAATGAAACATGTAAGTGGTGAATTGTCCAAAGTCACTCAACCCACTGCACCTAGGTTCGGAGGAATGGATATGGGTCGTGGTGGCGGTATGGGCCGTGGTGGTGGAATGGGTCGTGGGGGAGGCAGAGGTATGTGGAGTACGCCAACTCAGGCTCCATCAACTGCAATGCCCACACAAACAAATGAACAGGAACTGCAGATGCTGGAGGATCAAGCAAGGCAATTAGAAGATCAACTGAATGAGATAAAGAAGAGAATTGATGAATTAAAAAAATAATGGAGGTGATAAAAAATGCCAGGTTTTGATGGAACAGGGCCTCGAGGTTTAGGACCCCTCACCGGTGGAGGAAGGGGATTTTGCTTAACGGGAATCTCGCCAGTGTCAGCCCAACCCGTATCAACAATCCAACAAAGGATCGTGTACGGTAGGCTATATCGTGGCCGAGGTTTTGGCAGAGGTCATGGCGGCGGCAGAGGAATGGGTCATGGAAGAGGCAGATGGTCCTACTAAGGAGGAATGAAAAATGTCGAACGGAAGAGGTCGAATGGGCGGTTTTGGCTTGGGACTTGGAGGAGAATGTATCTGTCCTAAGTGTGGACAGAAGGTTCCTCATCAGAGAGGAACGCCATGTTATCAGCAAAACTGTCCAAAATGCGGCAGTAAGATGACAAGATCATAGAAAGATAATAGATGAAAAACAAACAATTAACTCTAGAAGAAAGAAAAGAATTGATCGAGAAGAGAATTGGCAAGATAAAGAACAAGATAATGGTCATGAGCGGGAAGGGTGGTGTAGGAAAAACCACTGTGGCGGTAAACCTTGCTTTTGCACTTCAGATGAAGGGTTTCAATAGTGGCGTACTGGATGCCGACATCCACGGACCCAACGTCCCCAAGATGCTCGGGTTAGAAAAGAGTAAATTGGATACTACCTCTGAGGGAATACTCCCGGCTAAAATACCACTGGGGGCGGGAAGGGCACTTGAGGTAATGTCTCTAGCATTCTTTCTGGAAAAGGATTCACCGGTGATATGGAGGGGTCCTCTGAAGATGGGTGCATTGCAGCAATTTCTATCCGATGTTGTGTGGGGGGATTTAGATTACTTAATTGCTGATCTTCCTCCAGGGACTGGTGATGAGCCATTAAGCATCGCACAATTAATTCCGGATATAACTGGGAGTATAATTGTAACAACACCCCAGGATGTTGCCCTGATGGATTCCAGAAGAGCGGTGAATTTCTCGAAGAAGTTGAATGTTCCCGTTATAGGGGTAATTGAAAATATGTCGGGATTTAAATGCCCTCACTGCGGTAAAGAGATTGATCTTTTTGGGACAGGTGGTGGGGAAAGGGCAGCCAGAGAACTTGGGGTTCCATTCCTGGGTAGAATTCCAATTGATCCGGCAATTGTGAAGGATAGTGATGAAGGGAAGCCGTTTATCCTGAAACATCACGATTCAGAAGCCGGAAAAGCATTTAATGAGATTGTGGATAGGATAATAAAATGAAAATTGCAATACCGACAATGGGAAATGGAGGCTTAGGTGAACAAATTGGGGAACATTTCGGACGGGTGCCGACCTTTACCATAGTGAATACGGAAACAAACGAGGTTGAGGTAATTACGAATACAAGCCACCATATGGGCGGCAGTGGATACCCTCCAGAATTACTACAGAAGAAAAATGTGGATATAATGCTCTGCTCTAATCTGGGGGGCAGGGCAATAGGTATGTTCGAGGAATTTGGGATAGAGGTCTATATCGGGGCATATGGAACGGTAAAAGATGCAATCCGGATGTGGAAGAGTAATATGCTTCAGATGGCCACAGATAAGAACGCATGTAAACAGCACGCATACAGAAGGAGAGAACATGAATCCGGTGATAAAAAATGACCGACGAACTAGATGAAATACGTAAGAGAAAACTTGAGGAATTAAAGGGAAAATTAAGTTACCCAAAAGAACCGATTGAGGTAACAGATACGAATTTTACAGAAATTCTGCAGAAGTACCCTTCAATGGTAGTTGATTGTTGGGCCGAATGGTGTATGCCGTGTAAGTTCATAGAGCCAGTAATCAAGGAATTAGCTAGAGAATATAATGGAAAAGTGGTGTTTGGGAAATTGAATGTGGATGGAAATAGGGAAATTGCCATGAAATTGGGGATTCAGTCGATTCCAACCCTGTTAGTCTTTAAAGAGGGAAAATTAGTAGATAGGATTATAGGTGCACTCCCAAAAGAACAGATCGAGAACAGGTTGAATAGAATACTATAAGATGCAAAACTCCATTGATTTCAAAGACATAGATAGATCGAGAAAACTGTTAGGGCTGGGGGAGACGGCAACCCTGCGGGAGATTAAAAAGGTATATAGGGAATTGGTAAAGAGATACCATCCCGATAAATGCAAGGAGAAAGATAAAAGGGGATGTGAAAAGCGAATGAAGGAAATAAATAAAGCCTACAAACTCATAATGGAGTATTGTGAGAACTACAGATATTCCTTTACCGAGAAAGGGGTGGAGGATTTTTACTCAAGATATATGAAGGGTTTTCAGGAGGATTGGATGTGGGGCCCTGGAAAAATAAAAGAGGGGGGTAAAAAAATTGATCATCGCGGAATTTAGTATAATCCCCATGGGAACAAAGAGTACCTCTGTTTCTAACTATGTAAAAGCAGCACTGGATGAGTTAGAAAAAGATAAAAAAATCAGGGTTAAACCGGGGGCTATGGGAACCATAATAGAAGCAGAAAATCTACATGATTTATTCAATGCCGTGGAGAAAGCGCATGAGGCAGTATTTAGATTGGGAGTAAAAAGGGTTGTCACTGAGATAAAGATAGATGATAGAAGGGATAAGAAGGCATCAATAGAGAAAAAAATCAACGCACTGAAATGAGGATATTGCTTTTTTCAAATTCAAATGAAAATAGAAAAGCTGACTGATTTTCTGAACAGGGAAAATAAAATTGCAATTGTTGGCGTTTCAAATAATCCCGAAAAATGGGGTTACAGGATATACAAAAGTTTAAAATCCGCCGGATTTGATGTTTATGCCATAAATCCGAAATATACCGAAATTGAGGGTGATAGCTGTTATCCCGACTTAAGATCTATATCAAAATCAGAAAAGGTGGATGTGGTGATAACCGTTGTCCCGCCGCGGGTGACCGAGCAGATAATTAGACAGTGCAAAAATCTCGAGATTGGGAAAATATGGATGCAGCCCGGTTCAGAATCGGAAGAATCCATAAACCTGTGCAAGAAGAACGGGATTGATGTGATCTATAATGTTTGTTTTGTGGTTGATGGGTTGAAACAAAAATTTGATGAGTAGCAAATCCAAATGTCCAAGGTTTGTAAATGGTACGAACTCTGTCCAATAAAGAGATTTTGCGAAGAAGGCAAGTTGGAATGAGTATGGGTAGAAGAGTATTGCAAAGGCGATTACAGGAGTTGTGTAAGATATAAACTGGAAGAGGAAAGAAAGCCACACCCCGATGAGATGCTTCCGGATGGCAGGATCATGAATCTCTAAGATGAATTTCGACAAGATTGCAGACAGGTATGACTTATGGTACAGAACGGAATTCGGTAGATATGCGGATAAGTTGGAGAGGAAATTGATCTTGAAATTTGCGGGACCAAAAAAAGGTGAAAAAGTGCTGGATGTCGGCTGTGGGACCGGAATCTATGCATTAACCTTTACTAAGATGGGTTTAGAGGTAACCTGTCTGGATATGTCGAAGAGAATGCTGGATATTGCAAAGAAAAAGTCAAAGGACATGGATGTAATCTTGGGAAATGTCCGGGAAATTCCATTTAAAGATAACACATTCGACCTCATCGTTGGAGTAACTCTAATAGAATTCCTCGATGAACCAGAAAAGGCTGTAAAAGAGATGAGAAGAGTACTAAAGCAGAATGGAAGGCTTATTCTCGGGGTTCTGAACAAGTTCAGCCTGTTTGCTCTGTATGAAAGGATAGGGGGGAATGAAACCTACGCCGATGCAAGATTCTATTCTATCTTTGAATTAAAGAAATTCGGCGCGAAAAGATGGGATTCTACTATGTTTGGGGTCAAGGCGATGCCAAGATTTTTATTAAATTTTCTCGAAGGATCCGACAGAATTTTATCAAGGATTTTTAAGCCATTTGGTGGGTTTCTCGTTGTGGAGATGGAAAGATGATTCCCACTACCAGTTAGAATATAACCAAAAAAGATGAATGAAAACGGCCTTTTTCCCTTTTCAACAATTCGAGATGGGCAGAAGGAATTTTTGGATGACGTTCGAAGAGTCGTTGAATCTAAAGGAATTCTTCTCGCACATGCTCCGACGGGTATTGGTAAAACCGTAGCGGCGTTAGTTCCCGCGCTCGAATATGCCCTAGAGAACGATAAGGTGGTTTTCTTCCTAACACCGAAGCAGTCTCAGCACAAGATTGCGGTTGATACGCTTAGATTAATAAAGAAAGTCAGGGGGGTGGATTTTACTGTGGTTGATGTAATATCCAAACAGGCTATGTGCCCCAGAGATATATCAGGAGAGTATTACGCAGTTTTTAATGAACTCTGTAAATTCGAACAAAAGACGAGAAGGTGTAAGTACTTTAGAAAATATGACCGTGCGGTGACGGATAGAATTACAAGAGAGATAATGCACGTGGAGGAACTGAAGGATCTGTGCACCGTTAACGGTATCTGTCCGCACAGGGCCGCTCTGGATGCTGCCAGACATGCGAACGTACTCATCTGCGACTATAATTATCTATTCTCCGACATATCAGAAACTGTATTAAGTGCTCTTAAACTCGATTTAGAAGACATAATCCTCGTGGTGGATGAGGCGCATAATCTGCCAGACAGGATTAGAAACCATCTGAGCGATGAGCTGACCCTGAACAGCTTAAAGGAAGCCACGAAGGAGATGCAATCGATAGATGTACTCCTGTATCGTCACCTGAGGGGTGTGGAAAAATTTTTTAATGAATTTATGAGAGACAAAGATAAAGAGCAAACTATTGAGAAACAAACGATAGTAGACGGCGTAAACAAGGTATTGCAGGAAACTCTCGGGGAACCCGTGACCTATAGTGAATTCATAGAAGAACTCAAGAAGATTGGTGTTGCACTGAAAGGTAAAAAGGAAAGATCGGCTATACTGAGGGTGGCAGAATTCCTTGATGGTTGGACAACAGATCTTGCCTGTTCACGGATATTCAACAATGAACCAACACCGAGGTTGTCCTTCAGGTTGTTGGATCCCTCGGTACTCAGCGAGAATATACTATCGAGAGTACATGCAGCTATAATGATGAGCGGTACCCTGTATCCGACAGAGATGTATGCGGATATTCTCGGGACAGGGCTGGAGAAAACCCTGCTGAAGGAGTACAAATCCCCCTTTCCAGTGGAAAACAGACTGATAATAGTAACAAAGGATCTGACGACCAGATACTCGGAAAGGGGCGAGAATATGTACAAGAATATCGCAGAGAAGATATCGAAAATTTCGGATGTAGTGGATGGAAATCTCGCGGTATTTTTCCCGTCATATGCTCTCCTAGAAAGTATCGCAAGCTATATTCCTAAAGAGAAGACGCTAATTGAGCGGAGACATATGAGTAAGAGGCAAAAGAATAAATTGTATAACCAATTGAGAGATAAGGGGGGAATTCTGCTGGGGGTTCAGGCTGGATCGCTCTCCGAGGGCGTGGACTATGAAGACAATATATTGAAGGCCGTAATCATTGTGGGATTGCCGTTAAGCCCGCCAACACTCGAAGTTAAAGATCTACAACGATACTATGTTAATAAATTCGGTGAGGATGAGGGAAAACTCTATAGCTATATATATCCCGCGATCGGTAAGGTATTGCAGGCCGGGGGCAGGGGAATCAGAAGTGAGACAGATATTGGAGTAATAATTTTAATGGATTATAGATTTGCATATCCGATTTACAGAAAGTGCCTCCCGCCAGATTATGGTTTTAAAATAACGGATGAACCGGAAAAATTATGTAAAAAATTCTTTAAGGAAACTACTCGGATCCTGAAGGAGGGTGAACGGGATGAAGAGAAGTACAGGTACATAGAAGCCGAACGGGAAAAATTAAAAGATATGAAAGAATTGTCTTTACCCCTGCAGATACTGAAACTGATCGAGGATATGGATGGAAAATTGGGAAAGAATAAAATTGCGGGAATATTGAGGGGTTCAAAATCTAAATACATATTAGGAAATCATTATGATGAGCATGAATACTACAGCATTCTCGGTGATTTTACAGATAAAGAGGTAATATCAATTATTGATGAACTGCTGGAACGTGAGTACATCACATACGGAGGTGATCCGGTCTATCCAACAATAAGTCTGACAGAGAGGGGAAATGCTGCCATCGCAAAGATGGAGGATATCGAACTGGAAACGCTGTCCGGGTTAACACAACAGAAAGAAAAGATTCAGGGAGGGGCCCAGAGGGATACATTAGACGAGACACTTGCACTCTTTAAGGAGGGACATACTCCGGAGGAAATAGCAGAAATTCGTAGATTAAAGACCAACACGATAGCAACCCATCTGATCAGGTTGGTGAAGGGGGGCAGGATCGAATTAAATCTAAATGATTTTATGAAGCCCGATATTCAAGAGCAGATAAAGAATGCGATAATTACTGTAGGTAGTAAAAGATTGCGAGAGGTAAAGGATTTCTTGCCTTCTGACATATCCTATGACGAAATAAAATTTGTCTGTGCTTCTTTACTTGGAAGGCAAAAAGAAACTTCAGATATTGTAGAAAAACACGAAAAAACCGGGGAAATGTCCGCGCCGTTACAAATATTGAAACTGATCGAAGACATAGACGGTAAACTGGGAAAGAATAAAATTGCGGGAATATTAACGGGGTCGAGAGCGGAGTACATCTACAAAAACCAATATGATGAACATAAGTACTATAACAGCTTGAGTAATCTCACAAAGAAACGGGCAACAGAAATCATCGATGAACTGCTGGAGCAAGGATATCTAATAACGAGCGACGATAGATTCTATCCGGTAATACATCTAACGGAAAAGGGGCATGCTGCCATTACTGAAGGAAATGAGATTGAGACTAATGCTTCTTCGGTCGAGCAACTCTGATATAGAAATACGGGTTCACCACGCAGATGTAGGTGTACATCAGGGATTGAATAATTCTCACGATCAGGAAAAGAGCAATAGCTAGAAATGTGATTCCTACACTCAGTTTCTCTGTTCCGAATATATTCCCGAAGGCGAATGCTGCAATTATCACAAGGATGATGAATACGTTTAAAGAAATAACCTCCCACCGATGCCGGAAACCCAGTTGATAACTCTTCCTGAAGCTTTCTACTATGCTTATCCTCTCTATCACACCTATAGGTATCACGAAAAAAATCGACATCATGAACAATATCACAAGCAAGATAAATAGTAATGAACCGATGAGGAGATATATGAGATTATCCGATAAGAAGGTAAGAGCTATGAAAATGCCGATCATCAGAAAAACAAATATTGTAAATAACAGGAAGATCATTCCGAGGGTAAGCCATATTCTCCAGGCAGAGAGTGCATCCTTTAATGCCTTCCGGAGACTGATACTCTTACCTTCGTGGTAGTCTGCAACGAGGGCGGGATACATTGAATAGGTCACTAGATCTACGACACCTATCACAGGAAAAAACAACACCACACCCGCAAATATAAAGAGGTGAGGCTGTAACTCCTCCATAGGAAAATAAGTGGATGAACCCTGTATTACCCTAACAATATCAACTCCCTTCGTTATTTCAATGATATCAATAAATGCCTTTATCATGATCAATTCCACAAAGGCATACAGTAAGGAGGCGAACAGATTAGGGATGAATATCTTGGGTTTCTTTAGGAGTAACGCAAAAGATTCCTTCATAACGTGAAATAGATTCATTTTTTCCCCTCCAGAAGCTCCAGATAGGATTTCGTCGTCGAATTTTTTCTGTCAATGCCCAGCTCTTCGAGAATTTCAAATAGTTTATCCTTCTCTTTATAATGCCTGGATTCAATCTCAACAAAGTTTCCAAGATTCTCTACTTGGTCTAGGCTGACGATAAGATTCTTCAGCTTGAATATCTTCCGCCTTTTCCTTACAGTTGCCGCATCCTTGAAGCCCAGGTTTCTCAGAATTTCGATTATTTCCGGTTCTGTCGGAAT
>DAOVSE010000064.1 GCA_030633595.1 Candidatus Altarchaeota archaeon | reverse complement strand
ACTATGATGAGGATGTTCTAGTTGTATGCGAAGGGGATAAAAGGAAAATAAACGGGTTCCTGAGTGATGTAGAGAGACTAAAATCTGAGCAGGCTAAGGTTATTGGAGAGAAAAATAAATTGGAAAAAAGGCTTTCTGAATTAAATGAAAAATTAGACAGCAGACTCATATCAAAGGATCATAAAGATAATTCAGGGAAGATTCTTATGTTGTTGGAGAGAAAGAAATCCATCCTTCGGGAGTTGAAATTTTACGAATCTAAGACAACCCCTTATTCTATCAAGGGCATAGTCCCTGTGAAAAACATAGATGAGTACAAAAAAGAAATCCAGGAAGCAAAATATGGCAATAACTTTCTGATAGTCAGGGTCAGGGGTGAGGAGGGCGATAGATTAGATGAAGGGATAGAGGCATTAGTTGATCTGAGGTATAGCACATCCAATATTAACTATGATGTAATTGATACTGATTTTGCAGTATTGAACGTAAAATACGGGGGCATTAACAGAGGCTGTTAGCTCAGGATTTAAGACATTTCCAAAAGAATTTGCTAAGGCATTTGATACAATTCTGGATAAGAAATATGGGGTAAGGCCCAAACCTAAAAAGAGAAGATAGGGCATAATCGGGCATTTTTATATAATGAAAAAATTAACCTGCGAACTGCGCTCCTGGAATGATATGTGGAACCTCTCTAAGGAAGTTGCAGGGAAGATAATTAAGGCGGGTTATTCGCCGGACTATATGGTAGCGGTTCTCCGCGGGGGGATAGTTCCTGCCATGAACCTGTCGGATCTGTTGGGTGTATGCGACATTTTAACACTTAGAGTCAGACACTGGGGCATTACAGCGACAAAGGACAGGAAAGCGGTTATTGAAATTCCCTTGAATCTGGACCTGGCGGAGAAAAAGATCCTGCTTGTTGACGACCTGACGGATACGGGGGAAAGCATAAAGCTATGCATTGAACACCTCAGGAATCTGAACGCAGAGGAGATAAAAACCGCAACTCTGATCCATAAGGCCAGTTCAGAATTCGAACCGGATTTCTATGCGGAAAAGACTGCAGAATGGAGGTGGATCATCCTTCCGTGGAATCTCACAGAGGATCTCTGCAATTTGGTAGGCAAGGTTATGACGGAGCAGGGTGTTGAGGGAGTAGCTAGTATAAGGATGGCCCTGAAAGGTAGATTTGACCTGGAAGTGGGAAAAGAAACAATAGAGGAAATTCTGCAGGAATTAAAAAGGAGGGCTCACCTGTAATCGGACATATCTATCTTGTAAAGATCTTCTCCCGTGTATTTTATAACGACAAACTGTATTATCCTGCCCTCTAGTTCATCATAATCCGGGAAAACGTAGGTGTTAACTGCGAAGTATGCCGGCGAATCCGGCCAGTAGGCCGTCGTTTCAGGCGAATTATCAAATCTGGATCTTACCGGATGGATGACATCCCCCCTGACCTTTATAACTGTTCTGATGTCATCTGCAAAATCCTTTGAGTCGCCGTATAGTTTTACCCGGAACATTATCTCCTCATCGGTTATGATCTCGTCGATCTCCGACTGGTTCAAAGCCCTGTATTCCCTGGCTCTCGAGGCAGACTCTAATGCGAGATTCAGATAAGGGGTATAGATTATGATGTGTTCATATCCCACAGAGTAATTCGGATATGCATATCTGCTGAGTAAACTGCTTAGATTGAATTTATTCTGTTCACCCCAGTATATGGCTTCATCAACCTCTTTTTCCATCAGCCATTTCTTCAGGGTAGTGGTCGTTGTTGTGGTTGTCGTGGTTGTCGTAGTGGTCGTCGTACCACACCTGAATTCACATATGCATGTTGTTTCATTAAGCATACAGAATTCTAACGGCCTCGTATCGCACTCTTTGGAGCAATATAACCTGCAGGTTTCGTCTGTCCACTGGCATGGCTGGGTAGTTGTCGTTGTAGTCGTCGTTCTCCTTGTAGTGGTTGTAGGTGGACACTTTGATATATCCATAACGATGCTGCCGTCCCAGCACTGGTATTCTATTTTGGGTTCCTGTTGAATACAACAACATAATAAAACCATACCCAGCAACAAGATTACGCCCCTATTCATGTTATCCCATTGGTAGTTCTGTTATAAATATGTTTAAGTCTGTTGATCGAATTAACGACCCAGTAGTTTCTCGGTACGCAAAACTCAGAACCCAACATCCATCTCAAATATCTTCTTCACAAGGGGATAGAATTCCAGCTTCGACATCTTTATATTTTCCGTTGGAATCAGAAATGTATGTTCTTTCATGCCTGACTTTTTCCTGTATGATCTGGCTCTTTTCTCATATATCATTTTATACTCAGTATAATCCTCCAGTGCACTTATCTTAATCCCCTCCACATCTCCCAGGGCCATAAATACGACCTTCGGATCGATCTCCATCTCTGCTTTTTTCTTGATTTCCACATGCTCTACAGCCAATAATTCACAACCAACCTTCTTCAGATCAGGCACTATCGAGCTCTGAGTCAGTCCCCTATCCAGTAATTTAGCCTTGACCTGACTTACTCTGGCTCTGCTCAATGAGATTTTTTCTGCAATTTCTGTATCGGATAGATCCGGAAACCTCGTCAATGCATAAAGAACCAATTTTTCCGTATTTGTTGGCTCATAAATTTTATCACCAAATAATGGTTTCTTGGCTTTATATCCGATCTTCAGCCCGAAAAGGTTATGGAGCAGGGGCGCAAAATTCAGGAATCGCGGAATCTTGCTTAACTTAAATGGAAATTGATACGTATCTATACTCTCAACATAGTTATTCCCCTTATACATCCTCAAAATGGAATCCATATCCTCCTTGAAATCGGTATAACTCTTTGATACATGAACAAGAATTTCCTCCGTGTCCGTGGATTGCGCATATATCAGCTCTGGCTGCTCAAATATCTTCTCAATATATCCCTTTCTTTCCTCAACTACCCCAAGAGGGTTAAACTTCACATAGGAAACGCTCATTAATTCGCATCCAAGTACGGAAAGATCTGGAATATTAATCCTCTCGTAAAATCCCCTTTTCTTCAATTTATTCTTAATTCCTGTAACGGTTGTTCTTGGAATTCCCAACCCCGCTGAGAGAGAGATATCACTCATCTCGGGATATTGCGTCAGACCATACAAAACCAGTTTGTCCTTTCCGGTCAGCTTTAATTTCTTCTTCAATAGTCTTGTTACTCTCTGCTTTAACATCCTTCTCTCTTTCTTCAGTACCATTGCCTCGTAGGTCCTATTTATCGTATGCACTAGATGGATATTATCAAACGGTTTCTTGATATAGTCATCCGCCCCAAATTTTAATGCCGCAATAGCATTATCCACGTCAGCATAGGCTGTTATCATAATTACGGAGCGATCCGGATTCATCTCTTTAATCTTTTTCAATGCTTCATTTCCATCCATATCCGGAAGCCTAATATCTATCAGAACGAGATCGGGATTTTCCTCATATACCCTCTTCAATCCTCGCTCCCCATTCAAAGCAGAAAAAACCTCATAGCCCTCCTTCTCAAGCAGGGTCCCTATCAATCCAACTGTATCCGGATCATCATCTATTAAAAGAACCTTTCCCTTCGATTTTATTTCCTCCATTTTTCTGTCCAAAATTAATTCTCGGTAAATAATTTTATCTTTCTGACTATAAATAGCCCTCTTCCACTACGGAATCAAAAAGGTATTCTCTTGGCTATATAGTCAATTATTCAATCTACATTAAGAATATAACCAAAAGGATTTAAATATTTAATACTATATGTAACAATATAGTCATAGTGTAAATATGATTAGAGAATATTTTCCATGGGGTGATGGCTGTAATCTGGTTTTTCCCGTAGGAACTAACTCTCTCTGTTGCAGGGTAGCGGTTTAGATTATCTCAGTCCTGAAATAAACCTATTTTACCAGATCTAGAAATTCTTCTCTTGTTAGTCCAGCTTGTTTTATGATTCTCCTCAACAGATCTCTTTTTATGCTTTTATATGTTGGTACAGGAAAACGAGTTGGTGGGTTGCCTCCTTTCATTATGACATGGCTTCCTTTTTATGGTGAGCATAGAACCCGGCTTTTGTTAGTGCCTTTATAACCTCCTTACCAGAAAGAACAGGTAGTTTATTCATAAGAATCCAGTATGTTAAGCATATATGGGAACTTTCACAGGTAGAATCTCAGCCTTTACGTCCTTAGGTATTGGAAGATTATCCTTTTCTAAACTCTCTAAATAAGCCATTATCGCTTCCTTTATGTTTTCTATAGCCTCTTTTTTAGTATCCCCCTGAGAAAAACACCCAGGTAATGCAGGGCAGTGTGCTATATATCCCTCATCTTCGACACATGGTTCTAAAATAACCTTATATTCCATGATACCACCTTTTGCAATTTGTATGTATATAAGTGCAATTATAATATCCGATTTCACCCATAAAAAGATTACGCTAGATTCTTACTTGTTATCCTCCCCTGTTCTTATCTATCAGTAAGTTTGGATTTCCAGAAAGTAACAATCAGACTTGTCCCGGTGAATTCGAAATTTGGTTCTGGCAGACCCAAATTCCGGTACCATTCTATAGTTATTGACAGCCTAATCGTTACCTTTAAAGACTGAAATCAATTGCATAAAAAACGCTTGGAGTTGATTGATATTATCTACAATGCTGTTATTCAATAGGGAAGATCGTCTTGATTTTTAAACATTAAACTTATAAGTATAATTATCATGAGTATACATTTTATAGATCGAAAGGAAGAGTTAAGTACGCTGATAGAGAGGTATGACTCCGGTAGAGCAGAGTTCATCGTAATTTATGGTAGACGAAGGGTTGGAAAAACCGAACTGATAAAGGAATTCTTTAAGGGAAAAGAGCATGTCTATTATCTTGCCAACAAAACCGATGACAAACTACAACTTAAAAAATTGACGGAAAGGACGGCAAACTCATTCCACGAGAGAGCACCACTGATTGAAGATTGGAGTGAATTTTTCGAATATCTATCTGAAAAAGCGGGGCGAGAGCGTTTGATCTTTGTTATAGATGAATTTCCCTATCTGATAGCAAGCAATAAGGCAATACCCTCCTTATTCCAGGGGGGGTGGGATGAGCATCTAAGGACTACGAGGATATTCTTCCTACTATGTGGCTCATCTATCGCTATGATGGAACTCAAGGTTCTTGGACATAAATCCCCCTTGTACGGGCGAAGAACGGGGCAATTAAAAATACAGCCACTGGGATTTAAAGAGGCCAGATTGTTCTTTGAAGGTTTGGACATAAAATCTCAGATAATCAATTATTCCATCCTTGGGGGCATTCCGCTCTATCTGAATGAGTTTAATGCTAAAAAAGACCTATTTTCAAACATAAAACAGAATATCCTAAGGAAGGACTCTATACTCTATGAAGAACCCTCCTTTCTATTAAAGGGGGAACTAAGGGAACCAACCACCTATTTTTTAATTCTTGAAACACTATCGAAGGGTTCTGTGCGCCTAAATGAGATCTCTACAAAGACGTATATCGATGTACATAAGTTACCAAAATATCTGGGGGTGCTGGAAAATCTGAGATATGTAAAAAGGATTTATCCCGTAACCGAAAAAAAATCCAAACCAAAAAATTCACTGTACGTAATCAGAGATAACTTCTTTAGATTCTGGTTCAGGTTTGTATATCCCTACTTAAGTGATATCGAGGAGGGTGATATTGATGCAGTAATCTCAGTTATCAGAAGGGACCTTGATTCCTTTGTTTCTTTTTCGTTCGAAAATATTTGCGAGCAATTTCTAAGGGAGTTAAAGAAGAAAAATGGATTACCATTCAAATTCTCAAAGATAGGTAAGTGGTGGCACAGAGGTAACGAAATCGACATAGTTGCTATAAATCCAGAAACCAAAGAGATTCTTTTTGCTGAATGCAAATGGCGAAATAAACCGGTAGGAGTTAACACCTACAGAGAACTGAGAGAAAAATCTAAAATGGTAAACTGGTACAACGATGAAAGAAAAGAATACTTTGCGTTATTCTCAAAAACAGGTTTCACACCCGAACTCAGGAAAGAGAATGTTCTCCTATTCGACCTGAAGGATTTTGAAATTTTCAAAGAAAATTTCAAAGCCACAAAATCTTTGCGGTAGCAAAAATTTTTTTGTATTGAAAAATGTTTGAAATCCGGGAAGCAAATTAACAATTGATGAATACGACTTTGAAGAATTGCTTTGTTATTGACGGCGTAATCGTTACTCTAATCGTTACCTTTGATCATATACTTCACTCTACTGAGGGTTTTTAAATCGTGAATTCCACGGTCATCTTTTATATATTCGGATCTAATATATTATCATTATGATGCGAAAGTTTGTAAATCGTAGGGAAGAGCTCGAATTTCTTGAGAGAACATTTAAAGATGATGGATTGAAGGTTGTTGTAATCTATGGTAGACGGAGGGTTGGAAAGACGGAGCTTATAACTCATTTTTGCAGGGATAAACCTCACATATATTTTCTTGCCGACAAGAGGGGGACCTTGGTAAATGCGAGGGAATTTGCTGTCAAGTCGGCGAGATATTTCAATGATGTTGTGCCGGAGGTAAGAAACTTCGATGATATATTCAGTTACATCCTGAAACGGTTGGGGGATAAGGGGATTATCGTGGCAATCGACGAATTCTCTTATCTGGTGGAAAAGGATGATTCAATTCCGTCTGTATTCCAAAAGATAGTGGACGAGCATTTGAAGGGAACTAATGTCTATCTGATCTTAAGTGGTTCGTCCATAAGCATGATGGAGAAGGGGGTTCTAAGTTACGAGAGTCCCCTTTACGGGCGAAGAACCGGGCAGTGGAAGATAACTCCTCTGAGATTCAGGGATTCGTGGCTATTCCTACCAGAATATTCTATCGAGGAATTCATAGAGGCGTTTTCTGTTGTCGGGAATATTCCTGCGTATTTAATCCAGTTTGATGGTTCGGTCGATATCTACAGGAATATGGAAGACAGGATACTTGGAAGGGGGAACCCCCTATATGAGGAGGTCGAGTTTATCCTGAGGGAGGAGCTGAGGGAGCCTTCGGTTTATATGTCGATTATCGGGGCTATTGCAAATGGTATGACAAGGGTTACTGAAATAGCCAACAGGTGTTACATGGATGCGAAGGATATCCCGAAGTATCTGCGGGTGTTACAGAGACTTCATCTCGTTCAGCGGGTCATACCGGTCACGGAGGTAAAACCTAAAACGAAGAAGGCGGTTTATCGGATCTCCGACAATTTTTTTAGGTTCTGGTTCAGATTTGTTTATCCGAACAGAAGTGATGTGGAGGGCGGTGAAGTAGATAGTGTTCTCTCGAAAATCAAAGCAGAGTTCGATTCATATGTCGGTAGGGTATTCGAGCAGGTCTGTGGGGAATTTCTATGGGAATTAAATCGCAAAGCAGGTCTTCCCTTCCACTTCAACAAGATCGGTAACTGGTGGGGGCACTACAGAGAGCATGGAATGAGAAAGGAAATTGAAATTGATCTCGTCGCATTAAACGAGGATACGAAGGAAATTCTTTTTACGGAGTGTAAATGGTCCAACAAAAGGGTTGGCATTAAAACCTATCATGAACTGAGAGAAAAATCTAAAATGGTAAACTGGTACAACGATGAAAGAAAAGAATACTTTGCGTTATTCTCAAAAACAGGTTTCACACCCGAACTCAGGAAAGAGAATGTTCTCCTATTCGACCTGAAGGATT
>DAOVSE010000093.1 GCA_030633595.1 Candidatus Altarchaeota archaeon | reverse complement strand
TGAATTCCTCTTTATTCTTAAATCCTAGCTTCTTCACCTCTTCTAACTCCAATCCTAAAAATTTGTTTTCAAACATATTATAATATTTTGTAGATCACATATTAAAATATTGCGTACAGAAAAACCTATGCGGGGGCAGAGGATGGTGCGATAGCCATAGCGTTGGAACTGAGTGATCACAAAAATTAAAACTCAAATAGCTTTGTCTGCTTTGCCTTATCAACGGTATTCCATGACTTTCTTACGAATTCAGGGAGATTCCCGCTCCTTATGAGTTTTTTCATAAACTCTTTGGTCAATTCATCTGCGGGATAGCCGGAGCCGAATTCTCCGTGCTCTTCTTTCAGTTTTTCTATCTCCCTATCCCGTTTAACCTTTGCTAAGATTGATGCGGCACCGACCTCTATATACCTGTCATCTGCCTTGTGCTCCGAGATTATCTCGGGAATTATAAAGTCATCCTGCATGGTGTTCAGACAGTGGGTTATCTTCCTCTTGTATTCCTCAGGCACTGTGTCGGCAGAATCCACCAGTATCTTATGAGGTACGTTCTCTAGGGATAGTATAAGCTCAGCGATCTTCATTGCCTCGATAAAATTTAACGAGTGTCTCTTTCTCAGGTAGTCGATCTCATTAGGGGAAATCTCTGCCAGATTCCACTCTAGAGCGATTTCCTTTATCTTTGGTTCCAGAGAGAGTCTTCTGGATGGAGCGACCCTCTTGGAATCTCTCACATTCAGTTTCTTCAGTTCTTCTACTCCCTCCCTGTCGAGAACAACGCAGCCAATAACCAAGGGACCTATTACCGGGCCCCTGCCGGCTTCATCAATTCCACAGATAATTTCACTCATCGTTAATCTATAGTACTCTGCTCTTTCTCAACCAGTCTAGATCAGGGATGTATAGATCCCTGATATCATCCAAACCCAGGCTCATGGCGACAACCCTGTCTAGGCCGAGGCCCCAGGCAAGGACAGGACAGTCAAAACCAAGTAGTGGTTTAACAACCTCTGGCCTGAAGATTCCAGCCCCGCCGAGTTCTATCCAGCCCTTTTTCTTCATGTATACCTCTGGCTCGACGCTCATTTCCGTGTAAGGAAAATATGCGGGCCTGAATCTTACCTTAAAACCCATCTCACGATAGAATTCATCCAGGATCCCGAGCAGATTCCTGAAGTTAGCGTTTTCGTCAACAACGATGCCCTCAACCTGGTAGAACTCCGGCAGATGTTTATAATCTATCGTCTCATTTCTGAATGTTTTACCTATACAGAACACTTTTTCCGGAAGGTCTTCCTTTTTCAGCGTTGTCAGATGCCTGCAGGTAACTGCCGTGGTGTGGGTTCTCATCAACGGCAGTTTGGCCAAATTTTCGTCCCATCTGTACTGCCAGCCGGTGGAACCAGTAGTCCCCCCATGTTCGTGAGTATCCTTGACCCTTTTCTTGAATTTTTCAAACCACGGTATTTCAATATGCTTCGGATTCTTCAGGTAAAATGTGTCGTGCATATCCCTTGCTGGATGGTCCTGGGGAACAAACAGGGCATCAAAATTCCAGAAAGAGGATTCAATTAGGGGGCCCTTTATCTCCCTGAAACCCATAGCAACAAATATCTCCCGAATCTTGTCAATCAACCTCTGCAATGGATGCTTCTTTGCCGAGTATTCTGGCCTTACAAAGATGTCAGCATCATAGGGCCTAAATGTGCCCTTTCTCCACTCTCCGGTTTTTATACTCTTGGGTGTGAGTTGTGATATTGTCTTCTCGATTTTAGTAGTTTTACTAATCTCCAATCCTTTCTCTGTTGGAATCGCCCACATCCTCTTCTTCTCCGAAATCTTAACCACATTTTTTCTTTTCTTCAGAAGCTGTAGGCCTTTTTTCAGTTCAGGGGTTAGCTCGCTGGAATTGATCTTGCCCTCTTTTTTCAGAAGTTCAAGTAGTTTTTCATCCTTGGTTTTTCCAGTTTTCAGGATCTCTATCTTTCCCTTCTCTATTTTTGCAAGATTTTTCTCTCGCAGCCAGCCTAAGCCGATGCTTATTGCTTCTTTGCTAAATTCGTTCTGAATTTCAGAAAGGGCTAATTCTTTTTTACCGGTTTTTTCGATTTTCAGTAGTATATTTCTCTCGGGAAGACCAAAACCAGCATAAATTCTACCCTCCTTTCCTAAAGAGACTTCCTCAACGATCCTCTCATCGATCTTCACCAATCCCTTTGTAGCGAGCCATGACAGGGTTCTATTTACCGCGTCTAAATCCAAGTCTGCTTTTTCAGCAATCTCATCTACCCTGGATTTCTTCTTCAATGCCTTCAAAATTTTTATCTCATTTGGATGCAGTTCCATTTTTTAGACATAATCAAATCCAGCAACCTTCATATTTTTTGGCTTCTCATATTTTGGCATTCCTTTCTTTTCTTTTTCCACAGGAATTTTGTCAACCTTGCACATTAAAAAGGGGATTCTGCTCATCGCACCAGCGATTATACACTCCCCAACATCCAGTGAATCCAGACCCCTTACAATCTCTTCGTTTATTGCCTCGAATGACCTCTTTATATGCTCTTTATCATTTGGATTGGTTATATGCATATAAATCCCCGTATTGCATTGTGATAGGATTTCTTCATCGATCTTACTGGGTTTTTGGGATATAACACACAAACCGAGACCAAATTTCCTACCTTCCGAAGCGATCCTCCGGAGCTGATACTTACATGAATGGGAGAGATTTGAACCTGCATAGTTATGTGCCTCTTCCACAACAAAGAGTAATTTGTAATCTATCGGATTTGGCATTTCGTTCTCCTTTTTAATTCTACCCTGTAGTAATTCCTTTGCAAGATACGAAACTACTGACTGCCTAACACCCTGAGAGGCATAAGAGGCATCAATTATCGTGACCTGATATGGCTGTACAATCTTTGTAATGTCTGTTCCGTATCTGTCGAATACACCTTTGAATGTTCTCTCTAGAGATATTAATCTTCTCTTTAGTGCCTTTGCCGTCTCTTCATGGATCACATCCTTGTCTAATTTATCACAGTAATCTATTATTTCCTTTAATCCATAGTCTTTTCCATTTAATCTCTCTAGAATCAATCCTAGGGCGGATTTCTGGGTTTCATTTAGTATTGTAAAATGACCGAAGTCCTCTGCCTCCAGATCTGAAGCCGGGATCTTCAATTCCTTATATCCCTTTCTCGGATACTTTACTGTATAAATCTCGATATCGATGTTTGTATTTTCAATCAGTTTAGAGAGTAATTTCTGGTACTCTCCATGGGTATCGACAACGATAACTGGTAGGCTTAATGATGCAAATTCTTTGATTAAATTGGCTGCAGTATAACTTTTCCCTGCACCAGTGCTGGCTAGAATTGCCAAATGTCTGTCATATTCTGACGGATTTAAAAATGCCCGGGCAGCTGTACCATAAACCTCTCCTATGCTCATGTTGTACTCCCCTGAGAGTAATATATTCAGTTCACGTTCATCTGCGAGAGAGACATCCTTATAGGGCTCAACGGGTCTTTTTATTTTCACCAATCTGTCATCCTCTAATTTTCCAAATATCTGTGTTTTAGCTGTTAACTTCTGCTTTGAACCTATCTTCTCATCCTCTCTGTAACGCATATGTGCAACTATCCCGTAGAAATTCCCGATTTTCAGTATGGTCCCCAACTCTACATTCTCGTTTTTAACCAGAACCTCTATCTCCTGACCCCCTGATGAGACAACCATACCGGCAGAATCCATATAAAAATCTATGATTCCAGAGATATAAACGATAGGGAAAGTTAATACCCATATAGCATACGTGATGTGTTGTCGAGCGATAGCGAAGACAGCACCACAGGGTAAAGGGATGATAATCCCTTAGTTAATACCCATATAGCATACGTGATGTGTTGTCGAG
>DAOVSE010000003.1 GCA_030633595.1 Candidatus Altarchaeota archaeon | reverse complement strand
TGTAAAATCAAGGTAAACGAAATTAGGCACTACAAAAATGGAACCAATGACGGAAGAAGAAAAGCAGATTTACAAAATCTTTGAGGAAAATCCAGAAAGAAAATTGAGTATAAGAGCCATTGAGAGAGAATATGCAAAAATGGATTTAGTGATCGGAAGAGTTACAACAAGAAAGAGATTAAGAAGCCTTGTAACGAAAAGATTTCTTAGATCAAAAAAGCAAGGTATTGAACTACTCCATTGGATACCGTATAAGTGAAAAGAAAGGTGGGAAGTTAGGCACTACATCTCTCCATCCACACTAAAAGACATCTTGCACATTATTCTGTCCACATCTGTACATTTATGCATATTTATATACAAAATACCATATATTTGACATGCAAGTTTTTCCAGTTTATATAGATATTGAGGAAAGGGATCCGGAGAAGGCGTATGAAGCAATTCGCGGAAAAGACACGTATCTCCTTGAGTCATCGGAAGGCGGGGAAAAGGTAGCCCGCTATTCGTTTATTGGATTTAATCCCATAGTGAAGCTCACCATAGAAGGGAAGAATACCGACCTCAGAATCCTCGATCCAAGCCTAAGGTCCTTTGAAACAAAGGGAGATAACCCTTTAGAGGTAATGAGAAATCTCATGAACAAATTTGAGCTGGTGGAAAATCCGATCTCCAGATTCTTTGGGGGCTTTGTTGGCTATTTTTCCTATGATATAATTCGTTATTTTATCGATCTGAATTCAAACACAAAGAATGATTTGAAAGAACCCGATTGCGAGTTCATACTGGCCAAAAATAACGTGATCTTTGATCACAAGGAAAATAAAACCTACCTGTTATCGCATCAATTTTTAGAGGAGAGAGAAATTGATAAAGAAACAATCGAGAAAGAGCTGAGGGAGATTGCCGACGAAATCTCTGAATTTCTCAGCTCAAAAGAGAAAAGAATACAAAGCCCAGGGAATTTCTCATCAAATATAACTAGGAAAGAATTTGAGGAGAATGTAAAAGCAGCTAAGGATTACATATATTCCGGCGACATACTCCAGGTTGTTCTTTCCCAGCGCCTCGAGACAGAATTCTCTGGGGATAAATTCTCTATATATCGAAAGCTGAAAAAAATCAATCCATCTCCGTATATGTACTACCTTGATCTTGGTGACAGAAAAATAGTTGGTTCCAGCCCGGAGATGCTGGTCAGGGTTGAGAGCGGGAGGGTAGAGACGTATCCAATTGCCGGGACGAGACCGAGGGGAAAAACAGAGGAAGAGGATAAGAGATTGGAAAGGGAGATGTTGCAGGATGAAAAAGAAAGGGCCGAACATCTAATGCTGGTAGACTTGGGAAGGAATGATGTTGGAAGAATTGCAAAATTCGGAACAGTTAAGGTGAAAAAATTCATGCAGGTTGAAAAGTATTCCCACGTCCAGCACATGGTTTCAGAAGTTGTTGGAGAATTAAAAGAAGGAAAAGACGAGTTCGATGCCCTTCGGTCAATATTTCCGGCGGGAACTGTTTCCGGAGCACCGAAAGTGAGGGCGATGGAGATCATAGAGGAATTAGAACCGACAAAAAGGGGCATTTATTCCGGCTGCGTTGGTTACTTCTCCTTCAATAGAAATCTTGATACTGCAATCACCATAAGAACGATAGTCTTCGAAAAAGAAAAGGCGTATATACAGGTTGGCGCGGGAATAGTCGCGGATTCGAAGCCGGAGAATGAGTATCAAGAAACGATGAACAAAGGAAAGGGAATGTTAAAGGCACTGGAGGTGGAGGGATGAATACCCTATTTATCGACAATATAGATTCGTTTGTCTATAATCTGGTGCAGTATGTTGGAATGCTCGGAGGAAACCCAATCGTTTTCCAGAATACAGTAAGTATTGATGAAATAGAAGATGCAATAGAAGAGAACTCAATAGGGCATATTATAATCTCCCCCGGTCCCAAAACTCCAGGGGATGCGGGAATCTCAAATATCGTTATCGAGAAATTTGGCCCAGAAATTCCGACGCTGGGAATCTGCCTGGGCCATCAATGTGTTGGCCATGTATTTGGAGCCAGGATAAGACGGGCAAAGACACTAAAACACGGAAAAACCTCCCTGATTGAGCATAATGGAAAGGATATATTAACGGGAATTTCAAATCCCCTGGAGGCAGTAAGGTATCATTCATTGGTTATAGATGATAAATCTTTCCCAGACTGCCTCGAAATGACTGCAAGAAGTCGTGATGACGGAGAAATAATGGGTTTAAAACATAAAGAATTTCCGATCTATGGACTTCAGTTTCATCCAGAGTCTATATTAACGAAGGATGGGATAAAGATAATAGAAAATTTTTTGAATATCGTGTGACGAAAAATGAAAGAATTTATCCAGAAATTAACGGAAAAGCAAGATCTAACTGCGGAAGAATCCGAAAGGGCGATGGAAACCATTATGTCGGGAAAGGCAACGGATGCGCAGATTTCTGGCTTTTTAGTTGGATTGAGAATGAAAAAGGAAACTCCAACAGAGATCGCGTCCTTTGCGAGAATTATGAGAAAATTTTCTCAGAAAATAAAACCGAAAGTTGATAAAATATTGGTAGATGTCTGTGGCACGGGTGGGGATAAATTAAAGACATTCAATATTTCAACTACTGCGATGTTCATCGTTTCTGCGGCGGGAATTCCCGTAGCAAAGCACGGTAACAGGGCTATAAGCTCTAACTGTGGATCGGCAGATGTCTTGGAAGAATTGGGAATTAGTCTAAATCTAGAATTCGAAAAAATTGAGGAGGGAATAGAAAAGATAGGAATTGGGTTTATGTTCGCCCCATTACATCATTCTGCAATGAAGTATGTTATGCCCGCTCGAAGAGAGCTTGGTGTAAGGACAGTTTTCAATATTTTGGGGCCATTGACCAATCCGGCAAATGCCGATGCTCAATTAATGGGCGTCTTTGATCCAGATCTGACCGAAAAGCTTGCAAAGGTTTTTAAGTTATTAAATCTGAAAAGTGCGATGGTAGCCCATGGTGAACCCGGTTTGGATGAGCTCTCCACCCTGGGAAAGACGAAGATCTCGGAATTACGTGAAGGAAAAATTAGAACATATTTTGTAAAACCGGAGGATTTTGGTTTGCATAGAGCAAAATTCAGGGATATAGAAGGCGGAAGCACGGCAGAGAATGCAAAAATCTTAACGGACATCCTTAAGGGAAAGGATAGGGGTCCGAGAATGGAGATCGCCCTGTTAAATTCTACAGCGGGAATTGTTGTTGGTGGAATGGCAAGAGATCTGAATGAGGGTTTGGGAATAGCTAAAGATGTTCTGGACAGCGGCAAGGCGTATAAAAAACTTAATGAGTTTATAGATTTCGCGAAATGAAATTTAATTTTAATACAATAAGGGATGAGAAATTGAAGGAGATTAGAGCGATAAAGGAAAAACGAAGTTTAATCTCGACAATAGAGGAGGCCAGAGAGAAGGGCCTGAATCCGGTAATTGCAGAAATAAAGAGAAAAAGTCCCAGCATGGGAAAGATCAGAGATGCAGATCCTGTAGAAACAGCGAGGCAGATGGAGGAAGGCGGCGCATCTGCGATCTCTATTTTGACGAATAAGCATTTTGATGGAAACCTATATGATCTAAGAAGGGTAAAGGAGGCCGTGAAAATCCCGGTTCTGAGAAAGGATTTTATCGTCGACGAATTTCAGATCTATCAGAGCCATGGGGCTGGGGCAGATGTTGTCTTATTGATTGCTTCTCTATTAAAGGAAAAAACCAAGGAATTCGTGGAAAAAATTCACGAGCTCGGAATGGAAGCTCTAGTTGAAATTCATTCCGGTGATGAATTGAAATTTGCCTTGGATTCTGGAGCGAGGTTAATTGGAATTAACAATAGAGATCTGAAAACGCTCCAGATAGAGTTAGGCACTACAGAATCCCTGGCGAGGGAAATTCCAACCAACAGAATAATAGTCAGCGAGAGCGGAATCAATGACAAAAAAGATCTGGACAGGGTATTGAAAGCGGGAGTTGATGCTGTATTAATCGGGACAAGTATAATGAAATCTGAGAATATCGAAGAAAGGGTACGGAGGTTTGTGGAAAGATGACAAGGGTAAAGGTCTGCGGCATAACAAATCCGGAGGATGCGTTGATGGCAGTAAATTATGGAGCCGATGCAATTGGCATTGTAAATGTTAAAGTAACTCCAAGATTCGTGGACTTAAAAAAAGCAAGAGAGATATTTGACTCTTTACCTGTTTTCGTGTCAAAGGTTATAGTCGCAATGCCAGAAACCATAGAAGAAGCCCTTGAGATAGAAAAAACCAAAGCCGATTACATACAACTCCATGGTGATGAATCCTTGGATTTTATTAGAGAACTAAAAGAAAATACTAATCTGGGAATAATAAAGAAGATCTCCGTGGATGAAAATTCCTTGGAGAATTCAGAGAGATACTCAGAGATTGTGGATGCAATTTTACTGGATACAAAGGTTAAAGGCATATCGGGTGGAACGGGAAGGGTCCACGACTGGGATATAAGCAGGAAGGTTGTGGAATCCGTCAGAAAGCCAGTAATTCTTGCAGGCGGCTTAAATCCAAGGAATGTGAAGAGTGCAATAGAAGAGGTAAAGCCCTACGCAGTGGACACATCGAGTGGTGTTGAATCCAAACCAGGGAAAAAGGATAAAAAGAAGGTTGAACAATTTATAATGACAGCAAAAAATGAAACTACCAAATAAACTCGGTAAATTTAACGGCTACGGGGGGAAATTCGCCCCGGAGGTGTTGATGCCAGCCATAGAAGGGCTTGAGAAGGCATTCGGGAAATTTATCAGAGATTCGGAATTCCAAGAGGAACTGGATTACTATCTGAGGGAATTCGCCGGGAGACCAACCCCCCTGTATTACGCTAAAAATCTGACGGAAAAAACCGGCGGGGCAAAGATATACCTGAAGAGAGAGGACCTAGTGCATGGTGGTGCTCATAAATTAAATAACACATTGGGACAGGCTTTACTGGCTAAGAAGATGGGAAAGAAGAGGATAATTGCAGAAACAGGTGCGGGACAGCACGGTGTTGCAACAGCGATAGCCGCAGCAGCCCTCGGAATTAAGTGTGAAGTCTACATGGGAACTGAGGATATAGAAAGGCAGAAATTGAACGTCTTCAGAATGCAGTTAATGAACGCAAAAGTTATCCCTGTAAGCTCCGGTTCATGCACCCTAAAGGACTCCATAAATGAGGCAATGAGGGACTGGTTGACTAATGTGGAAACTACTTATTATCTGATAGGTAGTATAGTCGGACCTCATCCATATCCGATGATGGTTCGAGAGTTCCAACGAGTTATCGGAAGAGAGACAAAGAAGCAGATTCTCGAAAAGGAAGATTCCCTGCCCAATGCGATTGTTGCATGCGTCGGCGGTGGCAGTAATGCCCTAGGAACCTTCTATGAATTTTTAGAAGATGAAGTAGAATTGATCGGTGTAGAGGCCGGAGGAAAAGGAATAAAAACGGGGAAGCATGGTGCAACCCTCTGTACCGGAACCGATGGAGTATTGCATGGGACCTACTCAAAATTACTGCAGGATAGATACGGTCAGATAGAAATTTCCTATTCAATTGCTGCTGGTCTCGATTACCCGGGAGTCGGACCGGAGCTTAGTTACTTAGTAAAGAAAGGTAGAATCAAGGTAACATCCGTAACGGACGATGAAGCACTTGAGGCGTTTAAACTTCTGAGTCAGACTGAGGGAATTGTTCCCGCATTAGAATCGGCACACGCAATCTATCATGCGGTAAAAATAGCTGAGAAGATGGAAAAAGACCAAAAAATCGTTGTGAATCTCTCGGGGAGAGGAGATAAGGACGTATTTGTCGTTGCAGAGGCATTGGGGGTGAAATTATGAAACTCAAAGAGAAATTTAAAGAACTGAAAAAGAGAAAAGAAGGTGCATTAATAGGCTTTATAACAGCCGGAGACCCAACGCCCGAGGATACGATAGATATAGTAAATTCCCTGATTAATGGCGGGGTAGATATCATAGAACTCGGATTGCCATTCTCGGATCCAATTGCTGACGGTGTAGTGATTCAGAAAGCCAGTGAACGAAGCCTGAAGAAAGGAACGAACCCCGACCTGTTTTTTGAAATTGCAAAAAAGATAGAGGAAATTCCGAAGGTTTGTCTGACTTACTACAATCTTGTTTTACAGAGGGGCCTGGAAAAATTCGTCAGGGATTGTTCGGAATCAGGAATCAATGGTTTGATTATTCCTGACCTGCCAATAGAGGAAGCCATGCCTTTGTTGAATGCCTGTGATAAATATGACACCAATCTCATTTTTCTGGTTGCCCCGACAACGACAGAGGAAAGGTTGCAAAAGATTCTCAATGTTTCGAGGGGATTTCTCTATGTCGTTTCTCTTTTAGGTGTTACTGGCGCTAGAAGAGAGCTCTCAGAGACCGTGAAGCCATTACTCAGAAAAATTAAACAGATATCTGACAAAATTCCACTGGCTGTAGGCTTCGGTATCTCGAAGCCAGAGCACATTAAAGAGGTACTTAATGCGGGAGCGGATGGCGCAATAGTTGGAAGCGCCTTCGTCAGGATAATCGAGAGGAATTTAAACGATAAAGAAGGGATGCTGTCTGAACTGGAAGAATTCACAAGAGAATTAAAAAAAGCTACACGGGGATGAAAATTCTATTCTTGGGAACGGGGGAGGCATTCAGTGAGAAAGCAAATACTAGCATTCTAATAGATGATAAAATCCTCATGGACTGCGGACTGACAACCCTACAGCAATTGATGAAGATAAAATTCGATCTGGACAGAATTAAAGCCATTTATATATCGCATTTTCACGCTGACCATTACTTTGGTCTGCCTTCTTTCTTGGTAACATGCAGGGAGGAATTAAGACAGAATCCACTGGATATATTCGGACCTACCGGGGCCGGAAAATACATAAAAAATCTGCTGAATCTGGCCTATAGAAAAACGCTCGACGACCTAGGCTTCGGGGTAAAAATTCATGAGGTAGTGGAAAAGGCGTCATTTGAGAACTATGGGTTTGTATTCGCCCCGATGGAACATCCCGTTCCATGCATGGCAATCTCTGTAGAGGGGGACAGGAAGGTAACATATACCGGGGACGGGGCCCCCACCAGAGAGACGACAGAGCTGGCAAGAAACTCTGATCTTCTGATACTGGAGGCGTATAAAGAAAATATCAAGGGGCATTCATCAATCCTAAAGGCAGCAAAATTTGCAAAGAAATCGAATTCAAAAAAACTGGCCTTGGTCCATATATCCAGAAAAGAAAATATCAGTGAAAAGATGGAAGAGGCAAAAAGGATATTTTCCTCGATAATTGTTCCCGAGGATCTGAGCGCCGTGAAGATATAAATAAAAGATTTCACAGAATAAGGCAATTCGTGCATTTAAGAAAATAAGGGAATGTGGCTGGTTGGGTGAAGAAATAATTGATAGCAGATGAAATAAATAACAGAGAGGTTTATGGCATGACAAGAAAAATTCGCTATGCGAATTTTTGTGCCCAATTAGCGAAAAAGTCGCTAATTCGGGTAAAGAAGGCAGAGCTATTGGATATCGAGGAAGTAGGATATGTTAAGGAGGATTAATTTCGATCCCGAATTTGATGAGAAATTGAAGAAAACCGATATTGAATACATTTTTTATACTTTTGAGTACAATAATTATACGATGCTTGAGGAACTGATTACATCCAGGACGAGGGTAAAGATTCTAACGTTATTCTTCTCAAATCCCGAAAATAGGTTCTATATTAGAGAGTTGTCCAGAAAGATAGATGAGAATATAAACTCCGTGAGGAGAGAGTTGAGAAAACTGGAAGAAATTGGTTTACTGGATAGTGAGAGGGAAGGGAATCTAAAGTACTATCTCATAAATAAAAAAATCCCCATCTATGAGGAACTAAAGAACATATTCCTGAAAACAGAGGGTGTGGGGGCATTGATAAGGGAGAATTTAGGAGACTTAGGTAATATAAAGAAGGCATTTATCTACGGCTCCTTTGCGAGGGGAGAGGAAAAACTTAAGAGCGACATAGATCTGATGATAATAGGCGAGGCTGATCAGGAGAAATTATCCCTGCTCGTGAGAAAACTTGAGGCAAGGATTTCGAGAGAGATAAATTATGTTGTATTTACAGAGAAAGAATTTAAGGAGAGAAAGGAAAGAAACGACTCATTTATAATGAATATCCTGAAGGAAAAGAGAATTGAGATAATATGAAAATAGTTGATCTGGAGAGGGAGGGTCTAATAAAGAGATTACCAATAAACAGAAAAAAGGTAGAGGATACATTTGATTTGGCGAAGAGAGATATAGAATTTGCAAAGAAAATACAAAAGGAAAATTTTGACTGGACATTTGCAATAGCTTATAACGCTATGCTACAGGCATCAAGGGCCTTAATGTTTTTCTATGGCTATAGACCATCTGGGGAGAAACAACATATCTCTGTGGTAAGATTTGCTGAAGCAATCCTCGGAGATGAATTTAAGAAAGAAATCGCTACTTTTGATAGGTTAAGACGGAGAAGACATACCATAGTTTATGATATCGCCGGATCAATATCTGAATATGAGGCAGAATTTGCGGTAAAATCTGCTGAGAAGTTTATAAGGAAGATAGAGAAAATCTTAAAGGAAAGACAATAAAAAGATGAAAGAACTTCTAAAGGAAATCTTAAGGGAGATTACTCCAACGGAAGAGGAGCATGAAAAAGAGAAAAAGATAATAGAGAAAATAAAGAAGAAACTTGAGAAAAAGGGAGTAAAACCAATCCTTGTTGGTTCTTTAGCTAAAAAAACAGATCTAAAAGCGGACAAGGATATAGACATCTTTATCATGTTCCATAAGGATGTATCAAGGGAAGAATTAAAGGATAAAGGCCTGAAGATAGGCAAAGAGCTCTTCAATGAATTAAAGGCGAAATATGAGATAGATTATGCTGAACATCCCTATGTCAAGGGATTCTATAAGGGCTATAACGTAGATATAGTTCCCTGTTATGAGGTAAAAAAACTAAAATCCGCGGTAGACAGAACGCCCTATCATACTAGATATGTGAAACGAAAGATCAGGGAGAATAAGAATTTTGGTAATGAAATAAGGCTCCTGAAGCAATTTATGAAGGGCATCGGTGTTTATGGCGCCGAGGCAAAGGTTCAGGGCTTTTCTGGATATCTAACGGAGCTTTTGGTTATAAATTATGGCTCCTTTGAGAACACATTGAAGGCAGCTACAGAATGGAAATTTAACCAGATCCTGGACCTGGAAAATCTATGGGCGGATAAAGAGCCGTTAAAGCACTTCTTCCCGGATGCGAGTTTAATAGTTATAGATCCAACAGACGAGAACAGAAATGCTGCCGCCGCAGTTTCAAGACAGAGGTTAGCGGAATTCATCGTCTCTGCTGACGAATTTTTAAAATCTCCAAACAGGGAATTCTTCTTTGTTACAAAAGCTAAAATACCAAGCAGAATGGAATTTTCCCAGAGGATTGAACAGAGGGGGACAAAGCTGATATCAATTTCATTTAAGCACCCTCGGATAAACCCAAATACACTCTATTCACAATTGAGAAAGACCAATGTTGCTATAGAAAAATCGATAGGGGATTTTGATTTCAGAGTTCTTAAATCAGATATCTGGACAGATGAGGAGAATCTATCGGTCATATTATTTGATTTTGAGGTATGGGAATTACCCAGAATAAAACATCACCTCGGGCCACCAATAGACAAAGATCCGAGAGACCAGGAGAGCTTTATCGAGAAATACAAGGCCTTTAGACCATATATAAAAAATGGAAGCTGGGTCGTTGATACCGAAAGAGAATTTAAAAAAATTGAAGAGCTTTTACCAAAGTTGATTGAGGAGAGAAAGGGCTTTGGAAAGAATCTGAGGGGCGTGAAAGAGATAGAGATAATTAAAGACATACTGAAGATCGACAATAAGAGTTTCCTGAGATTCATGGACGGGTTTTTGTCGCCTTTATAAATCCTACGTTCTACCCATAAATCTCCTGAATATTGGGTGCATCTCGCTCATCTGCTCTCTCTGAATCTCCTCGTATAGGCGATACAGAATTCCTACCGTAAGCAGGATTCCGGTACCTGAGCCAATGGCTCCCAGTAGATCGGCCCCGGCAGCCAATAAGCCAACAGCCACGGAACTTATTATCGTAATCTGTGGTATGTACCTATTAAGGACTCTCTCTATTACTCGCTGGTCTCTTCTGAATCCCGGGATCTGCATCCCACCACTCTGGATCTGCTCAGCAACCTTCTCCGCTCCCAATCCAGTAGTTTCTACCCAGAATTTTCCAAATAGGACACATAAGCCGGTAAAGACTATCAGATACACAATCAGATGTATCAAGATGTTGATATCCATCAACTTATAAAAGTTATCCGGGCTCAAAATACCGCCCAAATTCCCCAGGGTAATTAATTGTGAAAGTTGATAGACAGAACTCTGTAGAATGTTCATCTCCCCTATTGGAGCGGGCTCGTACATGTCAACGCCAACGATTCCCGGTAACATCTGAACGTTGGCGAGTAATGCAGCGGCCAGTATTACAGGGATATTTGAGACATAGAAGAACTTTAGCGGGTATCTGCCCCCGACCCCACGTATGCCCCCATAAGAGAGGGGGATTTCAATTCGCATGGATTCGAAAAAAACCACAACCAAGAAGACGATAAGGGTGGCTATTAGGGGGAATAGTAACATTAAAGTTTCAAAACCAATTCCCTGACTTGCTTCTTGTATGAAGTTTGGTATCACACCAAGAATTTCTGGAAATCTCACCGGATCTATCCATTCTAGGAAGGTAATAGATTGAGTTAATATCCCCTTTGAAACTCCACCCGCGATAAATAAACCTATACCGGAGCCGATACCCCACTTTGAAACGATCTCATCCATATACATAAGCAGGATGGAACCCAAGGCTATCTGGAATATTGTGAACTGAACGAATGGATTCATAAGCCCCCATGACGCTCCCAGATATTTAGCGCCTAGCCTGAAACCGATAACTATCGCGACAGCCTCAAAACATGCTATTAATACGGTGAGTATCTTTTGAGTTCCTTGGAACAGGGCTTTACCATCCTCTGTCGTTAGATCTATGTCGATCATCTTTGCCCCCACCAGCAATTGAAGGACAATGGATGACGTAACTATGGGTCCTATCCCGGCGGAGATGATGGTACCCATCTCACTCGCAAATATCATTGCAAATTGTTGATATGCCAGTGGTAACTCTGTGGGCCCAACGTGAACGGGATAGATAATACCCATTATAAAGAAGAGAAATAAAACGGTTGCAGTCCAGATTAGTTTTTCCTTGAAAGGTATGTGCCTCTTGGGAAGTTTTACCTCGGGCAGATACTTGATGATCGGACGGATAAATTCCAGATTCATTTTTATTCGGATGCTATTATCTCACCACCAGCGCTTTCTATCTTCTTTAGCGCCAGTTTTGAATATGAATCTACAGTTATCACCATCGGATGAGAGATCTCGCCAGAACCGAGGAGTTTATCATAATCCATACCCCTGAGATTTAGGGGATATCTCTTGTTTTTTAACTTAATCTTTTTTTCATCTATAAATCTTTCCAACCCTTTCTCGATATCTCCGACATTTATTGTCTTTTTCTCCTTAACCATCTTCTGGGGTCTTTTAAATCCCCTGCTACCAAAGTATCCGGGCAGGTATTTGCTGACATAGGACCATTTATGTTTCTTGCTGCCAGCCATACCCCTCCCACCACGGCTTCCAGCACCTCGGTGCTTCTGGGCATTGCCATACCCGCAGGTTCTACTGCCCCTCTTCTTTGTTATCTTTCTGTTTTTATGAGCCATCTCACTAGATCATCCTCCTCAAGAGTTCATTAATCTTTTCCCCTCTGTAACCCAGGGCGCCACCGGTTGAGTATGGGTGTTTTATACCACCCCTCTCATACCCCTTTCCGGGTGGATTTAATCTGAATACCGGCTTTAACCCAGGGACATCCTTGAGTTCTGCCTTGAATTTTGCGAAATCGTCTACAAATTTCTTAATGGATTTGTATCTCGTGTTTTTCTTGAGATAATCTATGGTGAAAGACATATTTCCTTTTAATCTACCCCTGTTTTCTAGTAGCTTTTCAAAGATTTCGGGACTTATCTCACCCCAGGTGACAAAGTCATTTACCTTTTTTATCATACCCATATACTCCTCTCTATTATCAATAACTACGCAATGATTCACCCTGGTCAGATTTAGAAATTTCATTGTATCCTCTATATCCTTCCTGATATGCACCTTTCCACGCACACGCACAACAACAATTCTCTTTTTATCGGTCATTTTAAACTGCGCCAGAAACTATTCCGAGGTTTTCTATGTCTTTTTCACGAACCTTCATCTTCTTTGTATTTTCTAAAGCGTTAAGAACGGCAAAAGCGAAATTTATGCTCGTTCTCGTATAGCCCTCGGTGTGAACCCAAGCATCTTTAATTCCGGCAAGAGCCAGTATTTTCCTTGCTATCTCACCACTTACTAAACCCGCTCCCTTTGGTGCCGGAGATAAAAAGACTTTAATACTTCCGCACTTACCAACAACTCTAAACGGTACGGAGTGAAGCTCCCCGCATCCGCACTCCCAGCTTCCGCAACCCCTCTTTACACTTTTTATGTTCAGTTTTGCCTTCTTAATGGCCTTTCTTATGGTTGGTCCAGCCTCCTTACCCTTTGCCTTTCCCACACCAATGTATCCATTCTTATTGCCCACTGCAGTAACTACTCTGAAGCGCATCCTCCTGCCGGAGTCCGTGGTCCTTTGAACCCTGCCCACATCAATTATCTCCTCATCTAAATCTGGTAAAAGGGCATCTATTATCTCTATCTCTTTTATGGGGCTTGAGTATTTCATTAATTCATCAATGTTTTTTATCTCACCAGACCTTACCTTTATTCCCAATACCGTTTTAGGCTCCCAACCTAAGAGCATTCGGTTTATTTCCTTTTCCTCCCTCTTTTCTATCCCTACCTCTTCAACCTTCTCTTTTACATCTTCCTTATCCATCCCCTTCTTTATCTCCCCTTCATTTTTTTCTTTAGTATCTCCTGAAGTCATTTTCCTTTTTTGAAGGTCTGTACTATCTTTTTCTTTACCTTCTCAAATTTTTCTGTTATACTTTCTTTATCTTTATGAGTTATATGCTCGCCAGATATCCTTTTTTCATCTGGGAATACATCCTCCCCCACAGGAATCTTTAATCCAGACTCTATCGCTCCCTTCAACGCAGCATAACTTCTGGAGCCTTTTACCGATGGAAAGAGTCCCAGATTGAGTATGGCCTTTTTCACACCCTTCTTTTGACCCCGAAATCCGCACAAAAGACCAGTTAGATATGCAGCTGGCAGGTTGCTTGTTGCAAAATCCCAACCGAATTTTTTCAATTCTTTTGAATGTGCTGTTGAAACAATTACATCGCCGTCCTTTTTGTAATCAACGAGTTGAACAATCATATGCTTGTTGGATGGTCTGACAACTAACCGGCTTGCTCCCGATTTTAGGAGGTTAAGCCTTTTCTTATAATCTGTCTTTCCCTCTCTTTTCCTTCTAAAAGGAACAACATAGTTAGCTCTCTTTGCCATTCTATCTCTTTGCTACCCTCTCTACATGTTCTCTTAAATGCCTTCTCGAATGGAATAAATTACCCTTGACCTGGCGATAAAGTTTTCTATACTCTGAACTATCAATATCCCTCTTTTCTCTCATCTTCTTGAGTTCATCCCTGATAGCCCTGATCTTTCGCATCCATGCCTCCTTCTTTCCCATTCTGGCCCCTTTTGAACCGCTTCTGTGTCCGTGACCTGTCCTCCTGCCTTTCTTCTTCTGCTCTGCTTTCTTATGCAATCTACCCCTGCTTATTCCCTTTTCGGGCTTTGCTGAAATTGCCCCAGTGGATATATGATATCTAATATCCTCTCTGGTTATCGCTTTTGATACATCCTCCAGCATTTCGGGATCAATCCTTATCCTGTTAACCCCAGATCCTAAAATATCCGCGGCAACCCTTTTTTGACTTTTCAAATCCATTAGATCTCACTCCTCAACCTTTTTGGAAAAAGCGTTGACACGCAAGACTTTCGGTCTTGAGTGTGTTCTCAAAACTCCTTTGGAGTTTTGGAATCTTCGAGCCTTTGGCTCGAACGATCCGACTTTAGTCGGTCACATCAAAAAATCCATGTTAGATTTTTGGTCAAGGTTTTCCAAAGCTTGAGCGTTGACGGAAAAAATTATCCTTGATTTCGATTTAATTATATCTCACCCTTTCTTGGATTTAATATCGTTACCTTTAGTTTATTTGCCGACTTTATTATCTCATTCCTCTTCTTTCTTCCAATAACTCTCGCTATTATCGCAGCCTCTCCTTTTGGATTAATGAGCTTTAATTCTTTTATATTATGCACGAGGACGGGATAAAAACCCAACGGATGAATCTCTCTACTGATTGTTGGTTTTTTGTAACCTATCTTTGGTAATTTGCCTTTCCCTCTTTTACCTTCCTGTTTTTTGCTATCGATGCCTCTAGGTCTTCTCCACTTGTCTTTCAATCTTTTTAACTTTGGCAGTTCCTGCCTCATAAATCTTGGCTTCTTTTTTCTGAGCTTTAGGACATCTGAAATGTCCTTCTTTTCATGAAATTTTATCTTCTCTATCTTTTTCTCTTTTTTGACTTTCTCGACTTTCTTAACCTCTTTTTCCTCCTTCGGTTCTGCTTTCTTTTTCTCTTTGACCTCTTTCTTTACGGGAGGTTTCTTCTCTTTGACCTCTTTCTTTACCGCTTCCTTCTTTGGCTTTGCCTTCTTCGCAGGGCTCTTTCTCTTGACTTTCTTCGCCTCTACCCTCTCTTTTCCCTTAATTTCCTTCTTTACTACCTTTTTTGGGCCTTTTACCTTCTTCACAGGAGGTTTCTTGGAACTTTTCTTCGCCTCTACCTTCTTTTTCTCCTTTTCCTTCTTCTTAGGCTCTTTAGCTTTATTTGATTTCTTTACCATCTTTCTCAACTATGTAGATTCCATCCTGAAATACCCTTGGATCCAGTCTCCTGATACGGGTAGCTTGCTCCAGGTTGGCTGCAGTCTGTGCAACATTCTCCTTATCAACTCCAGTCACTGTAACATCATGACCCTTTACATCTACAGATACGTTTTCAAGTATCTTTGTCTTTCTCGGGTATTTCTCGCCCAGGAAATTTTCTATTAGTAAGGTATTTCCCTGAACCTTGATGCTCATCGGAAAATGTGAATAAACGATCTTTAGCTTATATGTAATGCCCTCAGAGGCCCCACGGATCATGTTTTGTATATATCCTCTGCATGTTCCCAACACAGCCTTTTGCCTTCTTTTATCGGAGTCTATGGATAACAGGATCGAGTTATTTTTTTTGGAAATTTTAACTGGATGGGGTGGAAATTCTCTGGTTAATTCTCCGAGCTTTCCCTTAACGATTACTGTATTTTCCTTAAATTCGACCTCAACACCCTCAGGTATCTCAACCTCCAATTCCATACCTGCCATTTTATCAATAGACGTATGCGAGCAATCTCCCACCGAGACCCTTTTCCTTGGCTTCCGAGTGGCTCATAACTCCTTTAGGTGTGCTTACAACCAGGGTTCCAAAGTCACGTGCCGGAAGAAAGTGCTGTTCCCATTTCTGAAAATCATCATGCTTTACCGTATACCTCGGCTTAATAACACCGCAATCGTTTATCTGTTTTACTAATTTTATCCTGATGTTGCCCCCTCTTCTATCATCCGAAACCTCAAATTCACCGATATAACCCCCCTTCTGGAATATCCTCAGAATCTCAATTAAAAGCTTCGATTTCGGTCTAACTAAGCATTCAGACTTGCCAATCCTTTCATGGTTCTTTATATTTGATATCGCATCACTTATCAAATCGTGCATCATTTTTAATCTGAGATAAACACAAGTCAGATAGAGTAAAGATATTGGAAATAAAAAATATTAATTAAGATCATACAGTTTATCTCTGTGGTTTCTCCTTTCTATGATGTACCAATTCATTCAAAGATAGGTCATTAACCGCAATCACCTTGTATCTCACACCAGAGATATCACCCATCGATCTTCCTTTTCTCCCACCTATACCCTCAATTGTTATCTCATCATGTTCATCAATAAAGCTTATGGCTTTGTCACCGGGACAGAAAGCAGTTACCTGACGACCATTCTTAAGCAATTGAACCCTTACACACTTTCTTATGGCCGAGTTTGGTTGTTTTGCTTCGATACCGACCTTCTCTAATACTATACCCCTTGCCTGAGGAGCACCTTCCAATGGATCGTGTTTCTGTTTTAACTTTAAGACTCTCCTTGCGTAATCCAATTTCTTCCACCTGAACTTATGTCTCTCATCCTCGAGTTTTTTACCTGCAAATTCCCCTCTCCCCATTTTAAATCTTTATGTTATACGACTTTTATGTTTATATTATCGATATTGTGATGTCTTTTAGACAGCTCTTTTGCCATCTTTATCCTGACGCCTTCTTGACCAATAGCTCTCCTTCTATCTCTTTTATTTATATCGATATCTGCTACCTTTTCATTATTTAGCTCATATACCCTTACCTGTTTGATCTTTATGGGTTGGAATAGATTCCTTATAAATTCATTTACGCTGTCTGAAAACTCCATAACAAAAATGCTTCTTCCAATAACATTGCGAACCTTCTCAATATTTGAGCCATTTTTTCCAATAGCTAGACCAACATCCCCTTTATTTACCAGAAAACCCATTGCATTCTGGACCTGAACGCAGTCCTTGACCCTTGCCCCTGTAAGTGTTTCAAACAGGGTCATGTACTTTATCTCTTCGGTTCCTAATCGAAATTTTCCCATTTTACTTGAATTTTGTGAGTATGTCGCTCTCACCCCCTTCCAATATACCTATCACAGATACTGGAAAGGGTTTACCACAGATTGAACCTAACTCAATGCTATCGTCTTTGATAATACGGTATGAAACTTTAGACAATCTTGTATAATAGACGATTTCTTCACGCACATTATCAGGGCAACTACTGCTCAAAATGATTAGCTTCGGGTTACCAACTAATAATGTCTTTATTACCCTTTTTGATCCAATTATGACCTTTCCTGTTTTTATTACACTGCTTATCTTGTCTTTTAAATCCTTCATTTTTTACTTTTTTTTGCTTTTATAGGCTTGATTGCAAGTTCAACAGTGCCAGTACCTACCGGAATTGGCTGTCCAATGATAATATTCTCAGCAACACCACCAAGCGTGTCTACTTCACCATAGATTGCTGCGTTGAGAATGTGTTTTTCAGTTTCCTCAAAGGCAGCTCTTGCCAGAACGGATTCCTTTGCCCCGGATATACCGGTTCTTCCGACAGCCTGTACCGTACCTGTTACAGTCATCTGATCGGCAACGAGCATAATGTGTCTAATATCTACATCAAGATTTTGCTCATCCAATACCTTCATGGCTTCTGTTATTATTGCATTTCTAGCAGCTTCAATACCCACGGTTTCATAGATCTGGAATATATCATTCGTTGTTGCTCTGTTCTTATCAACGCCATCCATGTTCAAAACACCCTTTAGATTCGATCCCTCTGCGTAAAGGACGTATTCATCATTGAGTTCTCTAACAAAAACCCTCTTAATCCCCTTGATACCCTCCAATCTCTTCTTTTCCAATTTATTCTTAATCTTTTTGAGGTCCGATAATAACTCCTCAGTTATTACAAATCTGCCATCCTCCCCCTCACTTTCTGTAAACTTTTGAAGTATTTTCTTGGCTTCATCATCCTCTGTTTCAACACAGAGTTCCCTCTTTTTCACGTCTATATCGATCTTACAAACATCACACAGAAATCTTTCCTGCAATTTTTTTGCAAGTTTATTCGCATATCCCTCATCCTTTGAATACTTTTTTTCGAGGAATATTGTCATTATAGCGTTCTTTGGTGCTCTTTTAGCATCGATAATCTCTATTAACCTCGGCAATCCCAATGGGACAGAAAGCTCTGCAACACCGGCATAGTGAAATGTTCTTAAAGTCATTTGGGTTCCCGGCTCACCAATGGATTGCGCGGCGATGGTACCAACAGCCTCCCCTGGGGTTACTACCGCCTTTTTATAATTCTCCAAAAACCTTTTCTTTTCTTTTTTATCCTGTTTTTCATACATTTCCCTTATGGTTCCTGGGAGTTCCTCAGATTTCATTTTTTATCTAGATTTTTGCTCAAGATAGCATTTTTTCATCGGATCAATACCATCCTCTCCGTATTCGAACTGCACTATTATCCCACTATCACCTCTTACGGTTCTATCCGGGTAGACCTCCAAATCCTGAAGAGCATTTATCAGCCTCCTCTGCATATATCCACTTCTTGCCGTTCTTATGGCGGTATCGACGAGACTCTCTCTTCCACCCATGGCGTGGAAGAAGTATTCTATAGGTCTTAGACCCTTCTTGAAATTTGTAGCAACAAAACCGTTTGCTTCCGCAGAGACATCACCTTTCATAAAATGTGACAGAGTTCGTGAATTATAACCCCTTTTTATCCTCTTACCTCTCACTGCCTGCTGCCCCACCATACCTGCCATCTGTGTCAGATTGAGTAGATTCCCTCTAGCGCCTGTTCTCGCCATGATCACTGCGGAATTATCACCAGCACATTCTTCTGCAGTTTTTCCGGCCATCGTTCTTGCTTTACCTAACTCAGCCATAGTGTAATCCTCCAGGGACTCTTCCAACGATTTCCCCGGGATTACCTCAAACTCGCCTTTTTGGTATAATTTAATTAGATTATCTACATTAGCCTTAGCATCCTCTGTTATCTTTTCTATCTTTTTTAGGCCCCCCTCTGGAAGATCCAATTCATCGATACCTGTGCTGAAACCATGTTCCATTATAGCACGAATCGCTATCCTTGTAGAGCTATCTATAAACTCTCTCGCTACATCAGAGCCATAACGTATGAATAGTTCCTTCAAAAGCTCTCCACTCATACCCTCACTATCTATAACTCCTGAGACCAATTTTCCGTTCTCAATGGAAACCTTACCGAACTTTCCTTCATAGCTTAGTGTTAGATCCGTTGGCAATAATTCACTGAAAATTTCCTTCCCTGTAATCTTCTTTTTTCCTTTGGAAATCTTTACTATACCACCCGTTAGATTCAGGGCCTCCCCCCTCGTGAATTCGGTTCTATCTTTTGTGAGTATATGCATACCAGTCACATGATCGTGACGCCCGCCAATTATCGGTCTACCAAATCTCGGGGAAATTATACATTCTTGAACCTTCATCAAGATGTCTGCTTCCGCTATCGCCTCCTCTGATTGAGGCACATGGAGGTTCATTTCATCTCCGTCAAAATCCGCATTATAAGGAGCACAAACAGAAGTATTCAGTCTTAAGGTATTGTGAGGAAGAACCTTAACATGATGGCACATCATCGAAATTCTGTGCAATGATGGCTGTCTGTTAAAGATGACAATATCACCATCCTGCAAATGCCTCTCTACTATGTCTCCCTCCTCCAGGTTTTTAGCGAGTTCCTCTTTGTTTTCCTCCATAACCCTCTTCCTTCCAATGGGTGTTATTACATTATGTGCTCCTGGATGTACATTAGAACCATTTAAAACAAGTTTTCTCAAATCCTTTATGTTTCTCTCATTAACTTCCTCCGGAACCGTAAGCTCCAGAGCAATTAAAAGGGGAACGCCCACCTCATTAATGCTAATATTGGGCTCTGGACCAATAACAGTTCTCGCAGAAAAATTAACCCTCTTACCCGAGAGATTTTTCCTGAATCTTCCCTCCTTACTTTTCAATCTCTGTGCTATGGTTTTTAAAGGACGTCCAGATCTGTGCCTCGCAGGGGGAATTCCAGTAATCCCATTATCGAAGTAGGTAGCTACATGATACTGCAAAAGGTCCCACAGATCCTCTATAATAAGCTGAGGCGCACCGGAATTTATGTTTTCCTCCAATCTCTGATTAATTCTTAATATGTCAACTAACTTGTGGGTTAAATCGTCCTCACTTCTATCACTTGATTCTAGGGTTATTGAGGGTCTGGTTGTTATGGGCAAAACAGGGATTGAGGATAGAATCATCCATTCGGGTCTTACATTCAAGCCCAGGTACCTAAGGTCCTCATCAGTAATCTTCTTGAACCTCTCGCAAATATCGGTAACCAAGAGGTTATTTTCACCTTCATAATAAGAATATGGTCTTACAAATTTTATCTTGATCTGAGGCTCGTTACAATAAGGGCACTTCCCTTCTGCATCGGATATCTTCTGTGCCATTTTCCAGAAATTGCTGGATTCAGGGATTGATAGATGTCCAATATCATATTTTTTTAGCTTATCATCTGGGATAAGTAACCTTCCACAAACTCTACAGGTTGCCCTCAATAAAAGGTAGACCTCCTTTGCATATCCCACATGAATTATGGGCCTTGTAAGATCAACATGACCAAAATGACCCTGGCACTCACCGAGGCGGCCACCGCATGTTTTACATCTAATTCCTGGATCTATGACTCCCAATCTGGGGTCCATTAACCCGCCCTCGATAGGATAACCGTCTTCGTCGTAGGTATTCGGCGTATATATTTTCGCAGCCGACAGCTTCTGTATCATCTTCGATGAAAACAGTCCAAATTCTATACGATCTATCTTCTTCCTTATGGTCATTTTATCTCGATGTCAAGCCCTATCGCTCAACCTTAGTTTCGGGTATATGCGTCGGAATTAGCCGACGACTAAGGTGTGGGGTGCGCTCCCTTCGGTAGCTTACCCACACTTAATTTTATTGAATCTAAGCCCTATCGCTCAACCTTAGTTTCGGGTATATGCACATACCCATTAATTCATTCAATAATAGTTTGAATGCATAGGCTATCTCGACCTGGTGGGTTTCTACCTCACCGCAGATCGGGCAGTATGCGTGTCCCCGCTCCAGATCTCTTGTTGCGACTAAACCACATTTTGCACACACAGGAACAATGACCTTATCCGATTCATCCAGGAGTCTGTCTTTGAGCATCATCGAAGCCCCATGAGCTATTAAACAATCCCTCTCCATTTCACCGAATCGTAAGCCACCCTCTCTCGCCCTCCCCTCGGTTGGTTGTCTCGTGAGCATCTGCACAGGGCCGCGACTTCTCGCGTGAATCTTATTAGCTACCATGTGATGCAATTTCTGATAATAGATTGCACCGATGAAGATCTCAACATCAAATTTCTTTCCATTGATGCCATTAAACATGGTCTCCTTTCCAGAGTTATCAAAACCATATTCCTCTAGGGTTTTGCGCAGATTCTCCTCTTTATCTCCTTCAAAGGCCGTACCATTTGTAAACTCTCCAGTTAATGATGCTACCTTGCCTCCGATCATCTCCAATAGGTGACCTACAGTCATCCTCGATGGAATTGCATGGGGATTTATTATAAGGTCAGGAACGATTCCGTCCTTTGTGAATGGCATATCTGCATGAGGAACTATCAGACCAAGAACACCCTTTTGCCCATGTCTGGACGAAAACTTGTCCCCCAGTTCCGGGATTCTCTGGCTTCTAACTCTAACCTTAGCCAATTTGTTCTTTTCCAATGTCTCTGTTAATATAACACAATCTACCGTTCCAGATTCCATATGCCTGACCGTGGTGGAATTTTCCCTTCTCTTCTCCTCCACTATCCCATAAGGACCGATCTCCTCTAAGAATCTGGGCGGGGATGTCTTTCCAACCAACACCTCATCGGTATTGACATCAGTTTCCGGGAAAATTAGACCGTCCTCATCGAGTTTTGCATAGGTTACCTCGGACTGGTAGCCTTCTACCTTTTCATCTGGCTTTTCAAATCTATCATGCTGTCCAGACGGGTAGCCTCTTTCCTCTGTAGTGTAGGTCCTAAAGAATGTTGATCTAGCTAAACCTCGTTCAATTGAACTTTTGTTCAGAACAACAGCATCCTCCATGTTGTAACCTTCATAACTCATTATAGCGACGATAAAGTTCTGTCCTGCAGATCTTTTTGCATACTCTAAGCTATCTGTAATGTCTGTCTTTACCAAGGGGGTTTGTGGATAGTGCAAAACATTAGTCCTGCTATCAAACCTCGCATTGTAATTAGCGGCATATAACCCCAGAGATTGCTTTGCCATAGAAGCAGCCATAGTTACCCTTGGGGAGGAGTTATGCTCGGGATATGGAGCAAAACTGGCAGAAACACCAAGAATAAGGGCGGGTGAAACCTCCAGATGAGTGTGCTCTGGTTTTAATTTGTCAGCATCTATCGCAATAAATGCATTTTCTTCCTCCTCTGCGTCAATGTATTCAACAATTCCGGATTTAATCAGGTCATTCCATGTAATTTTCCCCTCTCGTAGTCTCTCAACATGCTTATCTGTTAATTTTAGTTTTCCATTTTCAACAATAATCACAGGTCTTAAAACCCTACCTTTATCGGCATATATCTGAATCTCGTTGTTCTCTTCTCTGTAAGTTATGGAGACGGACATGTGTATACGGTCTTCACGTCTTAATTTTCTCAATCTCTGAACCAGAAGTTCTGGTTTAGAATGTCTCCCAATCAATCTGCCGTTTAGATTTACATAAACATCTTTCTGATTAACATCTTTATCCGAAACCCCAAATTCGTGAAGGTATTTTTCAATTGGAGCCTCATCTGTATCCGTGGATATGTAGGCACCTATTGCAAGATTCTTAACAAGACCGCAGTTCTGTCCCTCCGGCGTTTCATTTGGACATATCCTGCCCCACTGTGTTGCGTGAAGATCTCTAGCTTCAAAGTGGGGATGACTTCTACTTAAAAGGGAAGAAACTCTCCTTCTGTGAGCGATTGAGCTTATGTAGTTAGTCCTGTCTAAAACTTGACTCACACCACTTCTTCCGCCCGTCCAGTTTCCAGTCGCTAATGCGTAACATATGCTCTCTGTTAAATTGTTACTTCTGACAGCCGTTTTTACATTAACCTGTCTGTGTCTCGCATTTTGTTTTTCCAGCTGGTATTTTATATCTCTCGCAATTTTATTAAAACTGACCCTGAATAATTCCTGCATCAAATCACCAGCTAACCTTAATCTTTTATTTGAGTAGTGATCCTTATCATCCTGCTCTCGCTTACTGGAAGCCAGCTCTAGAATCTTTCTGGCCATAATTCCTAAGTAGATTCCTTTGGCCTTCCTATCCTTTTCTGTATTACCTATGTGGGGTAAAAGGAAATTGTTTATTACTTGATTGGCTCTCGTAGCCTGATACTGTTTGGCATGTCCCGCACCGGCTCTCTTGCCCAGATATTCGAAAGCCTCCTCCTGATTCATATTCTTCAATTCCAGATTCAGGAGAATTTCAAGTCTTGATTCTTCATCATCAAACAAGTCAAAAATTTCGTCATCGCTGAGACCAAGAGCTTTCATCAGGATAGTTAAAGAAATTCTGTTCGGAATACCAGGGAAGGTAACAAACAGGGTTCCAATACTTCCGCCCTCCCACCTTTCTACTGTAACCCTCGATCTAAATCCCTGTCTTACAGAAAAAACCTTAGCAACTATTACCTCTTTACCTGTAACATCCTCAATTGTTGTCACGATCCTATTGGGGGATAGATCCTCGACGATTATCAGGGATCTCTCGGTGCCATTTATTATAAAATAACCATATGGATCCATTGGATCTTCATTATATTCAATTAATTCCTCGTCACTCAAGCCGTAGAGAAGACAGCCATTAGACCTCAGCATTATTGGGAGATGACCGATCTCTACCTCAACTGGGGCGCCGTTCTCAATAAATTCCAAAATAATTGGGGCAGAGTAGGTTAGATTTCTCAAAGCGCATTCAAAGGGGCATCTGCTCTCCGGACCCTGACCGGATTCATTTACTACTGGACTATCAATCCTGATCTTTCCTAACTCCAGGGTATAATCTTCGATATCTACCTCTATCTCGCCTCTCTCATCAATTACCTCTTGCAGGCCCTTCTCCAACAACAAGTTAAAGGAATTTATCTGAAAATTTACTAAATCCTCTGTCTTTATAAAATCGCTTACTCTAATCAATATATCACCCTTCAATTACAACCCTATAATAAAAAGCTATCCCTACAGATGGACTTTTCCTCGTTATCTTTATTATACTCCCCATTCTTGCGCCCAATCCCTTCAGTGCAGGATCATCCTCCTTGATCTTTGGCAGTCCATCACGAGTGACGTTATAAAATCCTAATAACCTTTCAGCGTCTTTATCATTCAAAACCTCATGTTTAGGAACGAGCATATTCTCCAATTTATACCCCAAAGAAAGTAGTAACTTGTTATATTCATTTTGTTCTTTAAAAACCAAGAAATTTATTCTTTATAAATCTTTCTAATCACATCACTTGTTGTTATTATACCCAATATCTTGCTATCTTCAACAACTGGGAAACCGCCTATGCCTGTTTCTTTTACAAGTCTTGAAACTAACGCTAAGTCCTGATCTGGACCTACAGTGATTATCTTTCTCTCCATTATCTCCTTTACTCTCGTATTGGTAAGCACCTCCTCCGCATTAATGCCCTTGAATTCCCCATAACCCAGAAAATTCAATACATCAAAGACGGTAACTACCCCTTTTAATTCATCCTCTGAGATTACAGGAAGCCTTCTCAATCTGTTTCTTACCATTATCTTTGAGACATCGGATATCATCATTCCGGGGCTTGATGTTATACATTTTTCCCTCATCGTCTCCCTTATGGAAAAACCAAATTTATCCGCGACTGGAAGAACGTCCCTCTCCGTAACGATCGCAATGACCTCCTTCATTTCGTGATTCTCGATGATTGGAATGGCTGATGTCCCTTTCTCTATAATTATCTCTATTATGTCATCAATTGAAGCTTTTTTGTCCAAAAATGGATGGTTTGGATTCATTATCTTATTTATAGGGCAGTTTATGGCAGATAGAAAATTTCCATCATAGTCTTTCAGGATTATGTTATATTTCTCTCCCCCTCCAAGAAAATCAAGTATATCGACGGCAACAGCCATCCCTTCCAATCTGTTAGTTCCAGCATCAGTTACCGGGATTCTTCTAAAATCGTGTTTCTTCATCAATCTTGCAACGTTCTTTATAGAATTTAAAGGGTGTGTCGTGATCACGTTTTTTTCGGCAATAAGCATAACGTTGCCTTCTTTATCTACTATGTGCGTTTTAAAATCCCTCGGACCTCGGTCCATGGATTTCCCTATATCGGACTTTCCAATTGGCATTTTCACTTCCTTTGGTTAGATTTATCATGAGTGATAAAATAGAGAATACAAAATCCTTCCCCAACCCGGCTTTAAGAATTCTATAATCAGACTCAATCTATTCCCCATGCACAATTTTACAGATCTTTCTGGTTATCCCAACTCTGTCCTTGGCCTGGAATACGTTCCTACCAATAGATACGCCCATGGCCCCGCAGTCCATGGCATCTTCTATCATCATCAGGAGGTCATCCTCACTGTCTGTCTTTGGCCCTCCTGCAATTACAACCGGGACAGGGCACCCGTCTATAACCTCTTTAAAGCTCTTCTTATCCCCAGTGTATAACGTCTTGATTATATCCGCCCCCAGCTCGGCACCGACTCTGGCAACATGCTTTATATATTTCACATCATGTTCCTTCCCAATCTTTGCGCCCCTTGCATACATCATTGCCAAAAGAGGCATTCCATACTCGTTACATTCCTCTGCGACCATTCCCAAATTGTGCAACATCTCGGATTCATTTCCCGCCCCAACATTGACATGAACGGAAACGGCATCAACACCAAGCCTTATCGCTTCCTTTACACTAGTTACCTGTACCTTGACATTTGGGTCTGGAGCTAGAACAGTACCTCCGGACAGATGAACAATTAAACCGATGTCCCTTCCATACCCCCTGTGACCTGCTTTAACGATGCCCTTGTGCATCAAAACGGCATCCGCCCCACCCTTTGCAATGTCACTGATCGTTTCGACCATGTTCTCCAGACCGGGGATTGGACCTACAGAAACCCCATGATCCACGGGAACAATTACGGTCTTCTTCGACTTCCTGTTGATAATCCTCTCCATACGTATCTTTTTTCCTATCATCTTTTCGTCAAATAAATTAGATTATATAATTAAAAACCAGTTACCACAAAAACCCACCTGAAGCCGTCACGAACGTTATCTCACAACACTTATTAATCTCAAATAACCCTTTTACACTTCGCATGTTCCTTCTGCTATTACATCATGTCTGTGTATAGATTCCTCTGAGATGGTTTTCGCTCTAATCCTTGCGTTCTTGAATCTGTTTTTCGCATTATTTAGTATGCTTCGTGTGACGTCTTCCACAAACTTAGGGTTATCGTGCATTTCTTTGACAACCTGTTTCTCATCCTCAGTCTTCAGGATAGTGTAGACCCTTGATGGGAACGCATCCTCCACACAGTCAATCATATCCTCGAAATCTATCTTATTATCATAACCTGTTTCTATCTTCAGTATCCCAGTGGCCCTTTGTATATGTGTCCTACCCTCGCATTTGTTCATGGCGTGCGGGCATACCGTGTTCCCTACAACCTCTACATTAAGAAGCTTGGTGTAATTTCCATTATCTGAAGAAACCTTTACTGCAACGCCGTATGTCTCCATCGTAGTCTTTCCCGTAATTGGTGTCTTTCTCGGTACTACGAGATCGGTCTTCATCGTGATCTCTGCATGGTTGAAGGGGTGTTTCTCCTTTAATTTTTCTAATATGCTCTTTTCGACCTCTTCAAGTGAACCGCGCCGGATTTCCACCTCTTTCTCGATGCACTCTGTGATGGATTCGACGAGGCGGCTCATATGGATTCCCTTCCTCTCCCTGTCGAGATCCAAAGTTAACTCTATCTCGGGCACGAAGTTATATTTACGGTTCTTCCAGTTTGTCATTACAATAGTCTTAAGCCTCGTTACGCCGACCCTCTCTAAACTTTCTCTGATCTCTGGTTTCTTGTCCTGCACTTTATCTCACCCCCATAATCCTGTGTACCTGTGGAATAATTCTGACATTCTCTGGGATCAAATTTAAAATTTTACCATAATCTAATTTCCTCATAGCATTAAATTCCGGCTGAAGGATCCAGTTTGGATAATCTTTTTGACAGACTTCTTGGAAGAATTTTACATCTCCCCTGTTTTGGATTACGATCTTCAGCTGGCTTTTCCCGGGGTTTCTGAAGCAGTATTCCATAACCTTAGAATCCCAGACAGAGTTTCCACTGGAGGGCGGTTTTATATCCGCAGAAATAAAGTCGCACCTTTCAAATACTTTCTCATCAAATATAGTTGCATTTGTTTCGAGTAAAATTTTGAGCTGGTTTTCATGCAGGCTGTCGATCAAGACCTTCAAGTTTTCTTCGAGCATTGGTTCGCCTCCAGTCAGGGAGACCCACGCCCACGCTTTGTTCAGTTTCTTTAGGACATCCCCCAGACCCATCTCCCTGCCATCGTGGAAGTCGGTGTCACACCAATTGCATTTCAAATTACAGGAGCAGAAACGAATGAAGTTCATCGGAGTCCCAACAAACAGCCCCTCACCCTGAATCGAATCAAATATCTCGTTTATCTTGAATTTCATTTTTCATATCCTAACGGATCTTCATAACCCGCCTCCTTAAAACCGTTTAATCTTAGAACGCATGAATCGCACTTTCCACAGGCCTTTTCCCCATCTTTGTAACAACTCCACGTGAGTTCAAATGGAACCTTTAATTCTATACCCTTTTTTACTATCTCGGCCTTGCTCATAGTGATCAATGGATATTCTATTCTAATGGGGTTTCCTTCCACCGCCCTCTTCGTGGCCAAATCGGCAAGTTCCTGAAATTTTTTCAGATACATCAATCTACAATCTGGATAACCCGATGAGTCTAAATAATTAGCCCCTATAAAAATGCTATCGGCATCTACAACTTCAGCGTAAGAGAGTGCAATCCCCAAGAATATAGTATTCCTCGCGGGAACATAGGTTATTGGAATCTCCTTTCCCTCCTTTATTTCCTCGGAGCTCTTTCCGGTCGGAACATCCACATCATCCGTCAATGCAGAGCCACCGATCTGTTTAAGGTCTATAGTGAAGATCTTGTGTTCCCTAATTTTGAAATGTCTTACCAATTTCTTGGCACTGTCTAACTCCTGTATGTTTTTCTGATTATACTGGAATGTCAGAGCATAAATTTCATATCTTTGAGATTTTGCGATCGCCGTCGCAACTGCAGAATCCATCCCGCCGGATAATAGACAAACTGCCTTTTTCATCCCTCTACTTCCACCCATTTACCCGAGCCCTCCCAGAGTTTTACCGAAGACAGGGGCATTTCCTTATCTAATTCATCAAAGATCCATTCGGCCATGTTCTCAGCCGTTGGGTTTTCGAAAATTTCATTCATATTTTGATGATCCAGTTTATCGAGAACTGTCTTTTTGACAATAGTCTTCAGTTCGTTGAAGTCGAGGACCATGCCGTCTTCTCTTTTTTTATCCTCTACAACAACCTCCAGTTTATATGTATGACCATGCAATCGTTCGCACTTTCCTTTATACCTCGGAAGAAAATGTGCGGCATCAAAGTAGAATACTCTGCATATCTTCATTTTTTAACCCCCTCTGATCGCAGCCTTCCATGCCTACTATCGATCTCATCCATCATATCCAGACAGCAAACCCTTTAGAGCGCAAAAATCGAAGATTTTTGGCTCCGAACGAATCAAAGATTCGTTGGACACAAAATCATGAAATGATTTTGCTGTACCAAAACTGCTTTGCAGTTTTGAGTAAAAGTGTTTGCATGTGGCTGAACCAAAGGTTCAGACACGTGTCGGACGAAGTCCGCCACATCCCCAAAAATTTAATCCCCCTCCGGTTTTAGCCTGCCGTGCTTTCTATCAATTTCTTCCATCATATCCAGCATCTTCCTGCAGGCGGTTCTGATGGCATCCGACAGATTCACGAATTTCTTATCATCTCCTATATGCTCACTTAGATCATCCAAGATATGCTGCGGAATCTCGACACTTACCTTCGGCATGATATTCCTCCAGTATTATTCAGAGAATACTGTAAGAATATTGGAGGGATATTATAAAAATAAAAAGAATAAGGAATAGCGGGGCGAGGATTTTCATAAGCCAAGGTTTCCCTTAAGCTAATTTTGAACCTCGGACCTTCGGGTCTCCCAGAGTGCGTTTCTCATGAGCTTTTGACTCGTATGAGCTTCGCCCGTACGAGTATTTTTCTAACCTCTATACGTCCGACGAGCACTCCTGGCTGCTCAACCCCGCTATCTAGAAGCAGCATTACTATACAGAATTTAATCGTTAAATACCGAGCTTTCCAGAATTCCTGACGATATTCTCAATCTTTTCGATGAAAAACGGATTTATCTTACTGAGCTTTGATATATTCTCTACGGAAATTCCGGACTTCAATGCATCTATAATGTAAAACAGCCTCTTATCTGTTGGCGTTATCAGATTTTCTTTGATTTTATTTATATCCTTCTCTCCCGTCCCCTTGAGTCCCTCTCTCCCGATGTCCAGGGATCTTACCGCCTTCTGTAGTGCCTCCTCCATAGTTCTGCCGATCGCCATCACCTCCCCAGTAGCTTTCATCTGCGTTCCTAGTGTAGGATCGGCATCCCTGAACTTGTCAAAGGGCCATCTGGGGATTTTTATAACGACGTAGTCAATTGCCGGTTCGAAAGAGGCAGGGGTTTTCTTGGTTACGGAATTTGGAATCTCATCTAGGGTTTTTCCAATTGCGATCTTTGCCGAAACCCTGGCTATTGGATAGCCGGTTGCCTTTGAAGCCAGTGCGGAGGATCTTGAAACCCTCGGGTTTACCTCAATCACCATGTATTCTTGAGTTTCTGGATGGAGAGCAAACTGTATATTACAGCCACCTTCAACCCCTAACGCTCTGATAATCTTCAGTGATGCGTCCTTAAGCATCTGATTGTCTTTATCACTCAGTGTCTGGGCGGGTGCTACGACTATACTCTCACCCGTATGGATACCCATTGAATCTATATTCTCCATCGAGCAGATTGTAATACAATTATCGGCAGAATCTCTCATTACCTCATATTCTATTTCATACCAGCCCACTACTGATTTTTCAATCAAAACCTGATGGATCATACTGAGTTGAAGACCATGTCTGGCAACCCCTTCCAGTTCTTCATCATTATCTGCCATACCCCCGCCACCCCCGCCGAGTGTATAGGCGGGTCTGATGATAACTGGATATCCAATTTTATTTGCGGCATCAACAGCATCTGGAACGGAGGTTACTGCTTTACCCTCCGGAATTGGTTCATTGATCTCCTTCATTAAATTTGCAAAGGAGTCTCTATCTTCACCATTCTTTATCGTTTCGATTGGTGTTCCGAGAACTCTCACTTTGTGTTCATCCAGAACGCCCATCACAGCGAGAGAGGATGCTATATTTAATCCGGTCTGTCCCCCCATCGTTGGTAGAATCCCATCAGGTTTCTCTTTCTCCACAATCTTTGCAACGATCTCCGGTATCAGGGGCTCTATGTAGACGATATCGGCAATATCCAATTCGGTCATGATCGTTGCAGGATTAGAGTTTACTAAGACTGTTGTAATGCCCTCCTCCCTCAGCGAGAGACAGGCCTGACTACCACTGTAGTCAAATTCTGCCCCCTGACCGATCTGTATCGGTCCAGATCCTATAATAAGAACCTTTTTTAACTCATACATTAAAGATATTTTGGAGGGATGATTTAAATTCCCAGATTTAAATTCCTAGATTTAAATAACCACTGCGAATATATGTAAAAATGGTTAGATTCAAAGAGGCTGAGGCCAGAATTTTCAAGGGCGTATGTATGTATTGCAATGCGAGAAATCCATTAGGAGCTACTAAATGCCGTAGATGCGGTAAGCCCTTCAAGGTAAGAAGAAAGAATAAGAAGAAGGCGGTAAAGGCTGCATAGTTCTTACTCTCTCCTGTCCAAATTTGCTATTTATCTATAGAACTCTATAGAATGATATGGATCTAAAAATGCTTCATATCTCCCTAGTGATATCCATTTCTGGTCTTTTGATACTTACATTCGCCAATGAGAGTTTACAACCCCCGATTTCTAAGATAGATCAGATAAATACCAACCTCCTCGGGAAGAATGTTCATCTCAGGGGAAATATCTCTGGAATTCACGAATTTAAGGGTGGTTCAATGCTCCTAATTTTGGAGGATTCCTCTGGAAAGATCGATGTCTATCTCCCCTATAATGTTGCGAGGGAAATCGATTTGGTAAATTCAACAGAATTGAGCATTATAGGCTCTGTTGAGGTATACAAGGGAAAATTGGAGATTGTTATCGAAAATATCGATGGGATACGGGTTGGAAAATGAGGGTTCAGGTTTCAAGTTTGAATCAATATAGTTTCTGTCCGAGGAGCGTTTATCTGTCGAAGATTTTAAAACTGAAACCCGAGTTCAGCCCAGAGCGCTCAAGGGGATTAATCTCACATGCAATTAGAAAGGAATTATCGATAAGGCAGTCGAAACTCCTTGGTAAAATTCAGGATGTTAATAATCTAAATGTGATTCTTGTAGAGGGGTTGGACAGGATCCTGGAGGATGTGCCCCATATCTACAAGGATCTATTGGGGGAGATCAAATATAATAGC
>DAOVSE010000071.1 GCA_030633595.1 Candidatus Altarchaeota archaeon | reverse complement strand
GAGCGTCGCTGCCACTTTCTGAGTCTGTAGAGCTGGGCCTTTCTCTCGGGCTGGATAGCCCCACCCCTTATGTCACGGTCATATCTATCGATCTCAGTTGTAAGTCCCTTATTTAATTTTGCATATCTTACCAAACCACCAGTTCTCGATCTCTTGCTTTTTTGATCCTCGTCAAAGGCCCTCCACTCAGGGCCGAAATCAAACATCTCATCCTCTATGACAAAGCCGCACTCATTACAGATTATCTCACCATGGGCGTAATCGGTTCTTAGATTGATACTCTGACACTGTGGACAAACTCCCTTTGGCTTTTCTTTAGGGCCTTTATCCTCAAGGAGACCGTCAACAACTGTCATTTTATATGCAATGTTTTCCCGATGAATGTCTCGGGATTGCTTAAATTCTTTGACAACCTAACAACAAGATAGGGCCTATCTACCCTGCCGATTATATCAAAGATTTTTCCCATCTTTAATTTATCAACAGAGGTGGTCTTTCCATAGAGCCTCCTCGCTAAGTTAAGACTAAGCACGCATTTCAGATCTGCAGGTGAAACAACTGCCATATCACCCACATATGAAGTGATTTTTCCCTGTTTCAAATCAACACCCATGAATTTAGGATCAAGAGAAAAACGCAACCAAATATAACTTAAGAATTCACAATATAAATATCAAGTAATTGAGGTTTGAAAATGGATACACTAAAAAAACTTTGTAATGCACACGGGGTTTCTGGTTTTGAAGGAAATGTTACTGAGATAATGAAAAAAGAATTCAAGAAATCATGTGAGAGCATTGAGGTTGACAGCTTTGGGAATGTTATAGCGAAAAAGGGTAAGGGTAAGACGAAAATAATGCTTGCGGCACATATGGATGAGATTGGTCTGATGGTTAAGCATATAACTGAGAAGGGATTTATAAGCTTTGTCAAGATCGGGGGTATAGACGATAGGGTTTTGATAAATCAGAGGGTAATAATAAAAACGAAAAAGGGTGACATTCCGGGAGTTATAGGATCTAAACCGCCGCACCTCCAGAAGGAGGAGGAAAAGAAAAATGTTATAAAGCATGACGAGCTTTTTATCGACATTGGCGCCAAGGACCAGAAGAATGCAAAGAAAAGGGTAGAGATCGGCGATCCGATAATATTTGAACCAAATTTTGGTCAATTTACTGGGGATGTTTTCTACGGTAAGGCCATAGATAACAGGCTCGGTTGTTATGCGCTCTTGAGAATAATGGAGAAAATTCCCAAGGGTATTGATGCAACGATCTATGCGGTCGGCACGGCACAGGAGGAGGTCGGATTGAAGGGGGCGAGGGTTTCTGCATTTAAGTTGAATCCGGATTATGCCTTTGCCATCGATACTACCATAGCCGGTGACACTCCACAGATAAAGAAGACGGAATCAAGCCTGGAGATTGGAAAGGGTCCTGCCGTTACTATTACTGAAGCATCTGGGAGGGGGGTTGTAACCCACCCAAAACTGAGGGAGCTTTTAATAAAAACGGCAAAGAAGTACAAAATTCCCTACCAGGTAGATGTCTTGGAGGGGGGAATGACTGATGGGGCGATAATCTATCTGACAAGAGAGGGCGTACCAACCGGGGTGATATCCATACCCTGCCGTTATATTCATGGACCTACAGGAGTATTCAATATGAAGGATGTAGATAATACAATAAAACTCCTGACAAAAACCCTGGTAGAGTTCAGGTAGTTTTTTAATGTGGGAATCTAAGTATTACTTATTCAAGGAGAGAGAAGATGTACCCAACTGGACCTGCGGCATATGACCGGGCAATTACGGTATTCAGCCCTGATGGGAGACTTTTTCAGGTTGAATATGCTAGAGAGGCGGTTAAAAGAGGAACAACCGCCTGTGGTGTAACCTACGATTCGGGTGTTTTATTAGCAGTGGATAAGAACATCACATCTCCATTAATAGTGCCTCGATCAATAGAGAAGATATTCCAGATTGACGAACATATAGGAATTGCTACCTCCGGTCTGGTCGCGGATGCAAGAAGGCTTATAGAGGATGCGAGGATAAAGGCCCAGAGAAACAAAGTTACATATAATGAGCCGATAGGTATCCATGCCATAACGAGAGACATATGCGACACAAAACAGGCCTATACTCAATATGGTGGTGCAAGGCCATTTGGAACTGCCCTCTTAATTGCTGGAGTAAATGACCAGCCATATCTGTTTGAAACCGATCCATCTGGAGCCTTTACCGAATACAATGCAACTGCTATAGGAACGGGCAAAACCGATGTTGAAAAGATGTTTGAGAAAAACTACAAAAAAGGGATGTCAAGAGAGGATGCCACCGATTTAGTACTTCGCGGCCTTAGTCTGGTCTCCGAAAAAAAAATGAAGGAGGGGTACATAGAGATAATAACCATAGATACAAGAAAAGGGTATCAGGAAATGAGTAAAGAAGAGGTATTCAGATCCCTAGAAAGGCTGGGTGGTGAGCCGGAGAGGGAAAGAAAAAAGTCTGAATAGTAATTTTGGATAGCTGATTGCCTGAGATTTTTGTATTTTAAAAATGGTAAGTTTAGATAACGCTGTTGTTGCGAGATTAAAAACCCACGGTGAGGTTTTTGAGATTCTCGTTGATCCGGATCTTGCCTTAGAGTATAAGGAAGGTGAGACTGTGGATTTAAACGAACTTCTGGCTATCAACACGATTTTTAAGGATGCAAAGACTGGTGATAAGGCTTCTGAGCAGTCCATGAACAAGATATTTGGCACAACAGAGGTTAGGGATGTTGTCGACAGAATATTGAAGAAGGGAGAGGTTCATCTAACAACAGAACAGAGAAAAAGGATTATAGAGAACAAAAGAAGGCAGGTAATAGCCATGATTGTTAGGAATGCCATAAATCCGCAGACAAATACACCTCATCCCGCCATAAGGATTGAAAAGGCAATGGATGAAGCAAAGATTAGTATAAGCATGACAAAGAGCGTGAAGGAGCAGGTTGATGTAGTTTTAAAGGCAATAAGACCGATTATACCGATAAAATTTGCAACCACGAATATTGCCCTGAAGGTTCCCGCTCAATATGCTGGAAGTTGTTATAGAATACTCGAAGAATTTGGAGAGGTGAAAAAGAAGGAATGGGATAAAGGGGATCTATTATGCTTGCTAGAAACCCCTGCGGGTCTGCAAGACGAATTATACAATAGATTAAATAACTTGACCCATGGAGAGGTCAAGATAAAAGTTATAAGATAATTTAAGCTGTTATAAATCCAATAATTAGTATTATCATTTAAATTAAAATCATCTTTTCTTGTGTGGAAAGGAATAGAGTGGGTGTATCTATGTTACATGTCAAAAATGGAGAGGCAGTGATTCCTGGTCAATTACTGGGCGAGAAAATCTGGCACGGTATAAATTGTTTTCACGAAGGGGATAATGTTTTTTCATCCACCCAGGGCATTGTGCGGGTGGAGAAAGACAGGGTGAAGATTATTCCTTCAGCAGGAGGGTACATACCCAAGGAGGGGGATTTGGTCATCGGGGTAATCACCGAGATTCTGACAGGTAGATGGGTAGTCGACATACGATCACCCTGCCTCTGTGCCCTCAGGGGTGAGGAGGTAACCAGAGATCCTCTAACCACGGACCTCAGCAAATACTTCAAAGCAGGTGATGTTATCAGTGCAAAGATCTCGTATGTTGATGAGGTAAATTCGTGCCAGCTCACTGGGCCGTGGAAGCTGGATGGAGGCATCATCATTGATGTAAATGCGAAAAGAGTGCCAAGGGTTGTGGGGAAGAAGAGATCCATGCTGAACATAATAAAGGATAAAACAGGATGCAAGATTGTTGTCGGGCAAAACGGCTGGATATGGATAAAGGATAACAAGGTAAAACTTGCAATCAAAACGATAAGGAAGATAGAACGTGAGGCTCAAACACGCGGTTTAACGAACAGGATTACCGAGATGCTAGATAAAGAAGCGGATGGATAAAAATGGCAAAAGATGATGTAGAACTCATTAAAAATGGGAAGAGACTGGATGGAAGGAAATTTGATGACTTAAGGAAAATAAAGATTGAGGTTGGCGTGCTGAAGAGAGCGGTAGGATCCGCATACGTCGAGTGGGGTAAGAACAAAGTAATGGCAGGGGTTTACGGCCCCAGAGAACTCCACCCAAAATATCTGAGGGATCCAACAAAGGCTCATTTAAGGTGCATATACAACCTCGCACCGTTTTCTGTGGAGGATCGGAAAAGACCTGGTCCTGACAGAAGATCTGTGGAGATCTCGAAGGTCAGCGCTGAAGCACTGAGCTCCGTTGTTATGCTTGAAAAATACCCGAATGCGGGAATAGACGTCTTTATAGAGGTTCTGCAAGCAGACGCCGGAACGAGATGCGTCGGTTTAACTGCTGCATCGGTTGCACTTGCAGACGCGGGAATCCCTATGAGAGATTTGGTCCCCGCATGTGCTGCGGGAAAGGTTAGCGGCGAGATCGTTCTGGATCTGATGAAGGAAGAAGATAATCTGGGAGAATGCGACTTGCCCCTGGCAATAATCCCAAGAAAGAAGGAAATTGTCTTATTACAGATGGATGGGAAGCTGACAAAGGATGAATTCAAAAAAGCCTGTGGGCTTGCCGTTGATGGAGCGATGAAGGTCTACGAGATGCAAAAGGAGGCTCTGCTCTCGAGCATAAATAATGTCAGGATTGAGGAGTGAAACAGAAAATGGATATAGAAGCTTGTCTAAGGAAGGATTACATCACAAATCAGGTCAACGATGGTAAGAGGCTGGATGGAAGGAAATTTGACGAATATAGGGATATGGAGATTGAGAAGGATTACGTGGGTGAAAAAGCCTGCGGCTCTGCTCTGGTTAGGCTGGGGGATACGAGAATTCTCGTTGGAATTAGTCTGAATGTCGGTGAGCCTTACCCGGATGCACCAGAATCGGGGGTTATGACGATAAGTACGGAACTGAGGCCAATTGCCTCCCCAAACTTTGAAACAGGACCCCCAGGGGGGGAGGCGATCGAGGTCGCCAGGGTTGTTGACAGGGGCATCAGGGAATCCAATGCCATAGAAACTGAAAAACTTTTTATAGAGGAGAATAAGGTCTGGATTGTCTTTGTGGATATCCATGCCCTGGACCATGGAGGTAATCTCATAGATGCCTCGGGCGTCGCAGCTATTGCCGCCTTGGTGAATACAAGAATGCCAAAATACGAGGATGATCAAGTCATCCGGGGCGAATGGAAGGGAAAATTACCTGTTAAATGCACACCAGTTCCATGTACCAGTGTGAAGATAGGTGATAACATCCTCATTGATCCCAGTATGGATGAGGAGTATGCGATGGATGCAAGATTAACGGTTACTACTACAGATATGATGAATGCGATGCAGAAGGGCGGTCAGGGAACGCTGAAAGAAGAGGATATATTGTCTGCTGTTGATCTGTCCTTTGAGAAAGGTAAGGAAATAAGAAAGGTTATCGAGAGCCTTTGATCTATCTTTCTCTCTCCCACTTTTTTATCTTCAAAACTCGGGATAATGTACTTCCTTTTTTGATCTCCTTCCTTATCCTGTTTTCCTTTTCAAAAACATCCAATGCCCTGTTTGCGATCTCGATAGCTCTTTCTCTTGGAATTACGACAACCCCATCAAGGTCACCGACAATATAATCCCCCGGTTTAACTGGAATATTACCACATTTTATCGGAACATTGATCTCGCCAAAACCCTTGGGTTCCCCAGCCGTTGGTTTTACCTCTCTCGCGAAGACGGGGAATTTCATTTTTCTTATATCCCCTAAATCGCGGGTTGTGCCATCTATTATAACCGCAGAGATTCCCCTTCTCTTGCAACTACAGGATGCCAACTCACCCCACACGGCTTTTCCAGTACCCCCGGAATCAATGACAATAAGATCCCCCTCCCCTGCAACATCTATTGCCTCGACTGGTTTTGCCCAGTCCCCGGGATAGGTTCTTACCGTTACTGCTCTTCCGACAATCCTCTCGTCAGTATCTATTCCAGAGACCGGTTTTATACCCTCCATATTCCCTGATCGATGCATTGCATCAGAAATATTTGCAGTAGATACCTTCTTTAATATCTTCAATGGATCCCTGTATTTTTTGTATAATTCTGTCTTTATCGGCTTTCCCTTTTCAATAGCTTTTTTAATTATCTCAGTGGCCTTTTTTGCATCTCCTGATTTAGTTATCGCCCCACCAACCACTATGATAGATGCACCAGAATCAACCGCTATTGGGGCACTTTCCGAATTTATTCCACCGGCAACAGATAGTGGAATCTTTACTGATCTTGAAATTTTCTTTAATTCAGAAATCGGATCCATCCCCCTCATCTGCTGATCAATACCGACATGTACACAGATGTAATCAACTCCCATGGCTTCCAGCTCTCTGGCTCTTTTTTCCATGTTCTCAACGTTCATAAGATCCACCATCAGCTCGCAGCCATAGTTCTCAGCCGCCCTGACAGAATCCTTTATTGTGGAATCGTCAGAAACCCCTAATAAAACAACGACATCTGCGCCCGCTTTTGCGGCCGCTTCAACCTCATACCTTCCCGTATCCATGACCTTCATGTCAGCAACAATCTTATATTTTGAAAATCTCTTTTTTATCTCCCTTACTGCATTCAAGCCTTCAGATTTTATCAAGGGGGTTCCGACCTCTATCCAATCAACCCCTCCGGCTATGGATTCCTCGGCAACCCTTATTGCCCTGTCCAGATTCAAAAAGTCCAATGCTACCTGAAGCGTGGGTTTCATCCTTTATATTTCTAATATATTCCATATATTAATATGAACGAAACTTTGCTGGACCCGATCCTGAGTCAACTGGGGATAGAAAAGGGTATGTTGGGCGGATATGGTAGCATAGTAGTTGCTGTTTTAATTGTTGTTATCTCTATAATCATTGCAAAAATCGTTTACTGGTTTGTCGAACGCTACATGAAGGCGTTCGCTGTTAGAACCAAATCGGATATCGATGATCTGATTTTACGGATGATACATAAGCCAGTATATTACATAATAATCCTGATAGGTATTCAACTGGCGGTAAGCTATGTTGCAGTCTCGGCCGAATTTGAGGAGCTATTTTCCAAGTTAATCTCAATAGCCATCATAATCATTGGTGCGTGGGTCATCGCTGGAATAGCGGATGTCGTCCTATCTGGAATCGGGAAGAAACTTGCCACGAAAACGAAAACAACGGTAGATTATGAGGCAATTCCATTCCTGTCAAAGGTTCTGAAATTTACAATTTACCTGTTGGCGTTTATGATCGTTCTCGACCAGTTTGGCATAGAGATAGCGCCATTGGTT
>DAOVSE010000027.1 GCA_030633595.1 Candidatus Altarchaeota archaeon | reverse complement strand
GAAGGAGAATATTGAGGAGAAACGGAAAGATGTTAAAAAGGCCGAGAAGAGGATAGATGGCGAAAGGGAAAAAATAAAGGAAGAACTCAAAAGACTGGAGGATGAGTGGGGAAAGATCAAGGATATTAAGAAGGAAGGGAAAAAGAAGATAAAAAAGACGTTAGGAAAGGTTGGAGTAGATCTGCACAGGCTTAAGGAGGAGCATGAGAAAAAGACGGAATCCATAAAAGAGGATATAGAGGATGAAAATATAAAGGAGATGATCAACAGCTTGATAGATCTGGTAGATGAGAACAAAGAGATTAAGCTGAAAGATGCTGCAAAAAGATTGAATATTGATGAATCTCTGGTGAGGCGGTGGAGTAAACTTCTTGAGAAACGAAAAATTATCGAGATGAACACCCCACTGCTGGGTGATGTCGTGCTCAAGAGATGTACGGACATGGATAATTAGGTAAAGCCTATTAATCCTCTTTCTTCCAAAATACCATCGATTATATATCCATATTCTTCCTCTGCTTCACGACTCCTTTTTTTATTTCTGCAGTAGATGCCCAATATTAATACTAACAACATGAGAAATATCAGTAAACTTCCGGTTCCAGTATATTTAAGTACATTTCCAACTATGTCTAGTCGCTCTATTTTACAGGGAGGGCAGGGGCCTCCACAATCCACTCCTTCTTCTCCCTGATTCTGAATTCCGTCCGAGCATGTAGGATACTGTATTATCGTTGTACTCGTAGTCGAAACTATTGTTGTTGTAGTTGAGGTAGTTGTTGGACAGGGAAGGCAGGGGCCTCCGCAATCCACTCCTTCTTCGCCTTGATTCTGAATTCCGTCAAAACAAGTCATGCAGGGATCACAAGGGCCTCCGCAATCCACTCCTTCTTCACCCTGATTCTGAATTCCATCAAAGCAGGAAGGACATGACTTACAGGGGCCTCCGCAATCCACTCCTTCTTCACAACCCCCGTCATGACAATTCTTTATGCCATCAAAGCATGTCTTTTTTGGTTTCGCAATATTTGGCGGTAAACCACCTCTATCACCCCCCGTGCGTTTTTTAGCAACATATTTGATTGTGGTGGTTGTGGTTGTTGGAGTTGTGGTTGGAGTTGTGGTTGTTGTGGTTGTGGTTGTTGGAGTTGTGGTTGTTGTGGTTGTGGTTGTGGTTGTGGTTGTGGTTGTTGGAGTTGTAGTTGTCGTACTGGTTGTAGTTGTAGTGATAGTGGTAGTGGGTGGTGGATTACACATGCCATCGGAACAGCCATATTCACAATACGTACAGGTAGGGGCACAATTACCACATCCAGATTGACAGTAATAATCAATAGCATACTCTCCATCACATTTGTCTTCAAAATACCCGTTACTCCCATCACACCACCCGGAGACATCAAAGTTATCCTTTCCGTCGGAATCTGTACAAGGAGGATAGCAACTGGTACCTATCTCACTCTGAGCATATACGCAGAAAAACAGAAGCAAAACCGAACAAGATACAATATTTGTTATCTTTATTTTTTGCATTGTACATGTTTTCTGTATTGCTTAGTATCTACATCTGAATCTTTTTAAGTTATTACGTACTTTAGAAAGTAGATTTGCAAAAATATCAATTTTTTCCCCAAATTTCTTGAAAATATCCCTCAAAATAATCAGCTATATGTTCTGCAAAAATAATTACATCAACCTCTTTATTCTTTTCCAGTCCGTAGTAACTGAAGTTCGTCGAGCCTAGAATGACGATTTTTCCATCAATTATGATCAATTTTGCGTGGGTTGTTACATCTTTTCCATCGTATTTTACCGAGACGCCGTTTTCCCTTAAATAGTTAAAGGCATTATTCTCGGTTGAATATTCGTCCAGGATGATTTTAACATCAACCCCCCTGTTGTGCGCATCTATCAGATCATTAATCAGGATATTCTCATTGCTTTTTGGGTATTTAGTGTAGTATTTCAGCTCAAAAGCAGCTATGTGAATGGATTTCTCAGCCTTCTGAAAAGCGTCATGAACAGCCGGAAAATAGCCCCTGTCGGATATCGGCACTATTGAGGATTGATCAATACAGTATGTCTGGGGACATACCCTGCTCTCCGCAAAATGCACTACCTCCACACCCAGCACTATCCCGAAAATAACCCCAATCAGAAATACCAGCAAAAGCTTTCTATTCGTTTCCATTGATGCTATATTAGAAGAGAAATCTAATAAGATATGAAAATTCTGGGGGATGGTTTTATCATTTAACAACTGAAAGACAATATATTATTAGTACTCTAATTTCTGACTTTGGGTTACTCCGAGGGATTCTTTGAAAAACATGTATGACAAGCCGAAAAAATGCGGTATTATGGAAGGGTTCATGAACAAGCGCCTGACAAACGAGGACAATACAACGTATTATATGGGTCGTACTATCCTGAATTTATGGCAGAAATGTGACGGCAACAGAACCTTGGATGATTTGGTGAAGCTGATGTCCGAAGAGAACACCGAAACAGATTATACCACCGCATTAATTAAAGAAATGCTCGATCTTCTCAAGGCAAGGAAATTGATCACTTACACATAGTCAGAGTTTTGGTTTTTTTGAGATATTTATTCCGTTCTACAAAAGAGTCTAACATGAAAAAACTGGTAATCTCAGACAAGGGCATGGAATGGCATCTGGACCAGATGGAGTCTCATGTGAAAGAGATCAGGGAACTTTATGAAGCAGGTGAAAAACCCTACAGAGGACAAGAAACCTGTAGGGATCACGCCAAGGTGGAGGCATATGATTTAATAGTTCTGACTGCCGAGGCATTCGGGATGACAGATATAGCAAATTCGGTTCCGGAAGAGATAATAGAGCGTTTTAATAGGAAACGGAGGTAGTAAATTTTAGCGGTTTTGTCTCGATTCTTTGAATAAATCCTTTCTTAACCATCCTACTTAATGTGTTCCTTATTCGATACTCGGAAATATTTAATTCCCTTCTTAATTCATTAACGGTCATCGGTTCCTTTATGGCCTTTAGTATTACCCTCTCAAGATAGATGTTTGAGAGTTTATTGATGATCGGTATTTTAATTCCAGTTCTTTGTTCCAAGATCTGCAAACGACTTATTATCGCTTTCCAACGAAAATCTGGATATCTCTGCTGGAGGACATACTCATGGAACAACATTTCCCAGCTAAGTTCTTCTTTTTTCATTATCTCCTCACACTCCAAGGTATCACCTAGGGTATTGGAAAGAGACTTGGAAAGGAAGGTATTCTCGGGGGAAAGATAATAAAGCTCCGAGTCCTCACTATTATCCTTCCTAGCCATCATGTCCATGATATATGCTTCTAAATCCAACCAAGGATCTACAACATTAAATCTCAATACCAACTCGTCTATGCTGAAAATATCCATCCGTTCATCATTTTTTATATAAAATTCCTTGATCTTTGAAAGCATTTTATCGTCTTCAGCACACCTCAGGGAATGGACAAATATCTCCTCTAAGCTGAGTTCTTTTCTCGGAACATAGTAATAGTAGTAATCCGAAGAGTAATCAACATCAAATTCCGGGAAGCGAGAAAATGCAGTTAAGGCTCCATTAACCGCATTAGTTGTCTTCAATAATCTTCCATCTGAGGATGACCATATCTGGAATGTCTCTGAACTAACTTCAATCTGATCTTTTACGAGTTTTAAAAGCTCAATCAGACCTTTTTTGCCCTCCCTTAGTTTATAACGCTTATTAGCTCTTTTGATCAAGGATTTCAATTCCCTCAGATACCTATAAACTGATGGGGTGGATATGTCACACTCCACTGCGATCTGATCCGGGCCTTTCCAATCCATGAGAGATTGTAAGACCAAGAGGCGTTCACCCAGGAGTTTCTCAAAGCTAAAATTTTCATTAAACAGGTTAGCTATTACATTAACCAAGGAATTTTTCTTTAATTCAATTAAATGCTTATTTTCATCTATTAAAGAAAGTTTCTTCAGTCTTCTGATAGATAGATACACTGAAATCCTGGATCTATGGGTATCTTTCCTTAAATCCCTTAAACTGCTCTTTCCGTTCCTCAAAAGCGTTTTAATAATTGCCAGATCCGTTTTATTTATCATAAATCCTTTGGGGATTTCTCTCCCTTCAACCGGTTCTTCTATCCTCTTTTTTTCCTCAATAACGGATTTCAGGGCATCCCAGTCTTCTATAGATTTCATTTCTGGATAATAATAAGTTAGGATAACCGATAATAAATTTGATTCAGGAGATAAATAAGAAAGGATCAGATCTAGATTTAGAAAAACTGGGGCACTTTATTTTAAAATTTTTAGGTATTTTAAATCCTTTTCATTCCATTTAGCTTGATCTTCAATCATAATCTTGAGGATTTTCGGGGTAAAGGTTTGATCTCCTTTATGAAATGAAACCGTAACCCTTCTTTTATCAGGATGACGATAGATTTGATGACTTCCAGATTGCCTAACAAGAGAAAAACCATCTCTTTTTAGAGCAGTTATAAGCTTTCTAGCTGTCAAACCCCTTAGCTTGGAATAATCAATAGAATCCAGTTAGATAGTTACCGAAACTAAGGGTTTAGGAGAGATAGTCAATCCCTTCTTTTTCATTTCTGATTCAAAATGGGGTAATTCTCCGCACTCAAGCATATCTTCCAGAACTAATCGAATTACCTCTTGAAGATTCTTTAAGGCTTCTTCTCTGGTTTTACCCCAGGTTGCTCCTCCTTTATCTTTAATTTCTGGAGAGTAAGCAACCCACCTATCTTGGTCCTGCTCGACTTTTACTCTAAAAATATAGGTTTTCATTTTTGGTTTTGCCTTGTTCATGTACTGTAATTTTGATTACAGGACAGTAGAAATTTCCTTCGGAAATTTCTTGATAAATATTTAGGATTGAACTGATATATTTCTTTTCAATTGCCTTTTCCTAAAAGTTGGTATATCCAAACCTTCAGAGTATCTCTCCGTTAAGGGGCTTTTAATTTCAGTTACTCAGATTCAGATTCCTTGAACGCCACAACTCTATAGCGGTAGATCTTAATCAGCCTTTTTAGAAAAGGCTGGCGAAAACATGTGCCGTCTTCGCTATGCTTGACGACACTTAAATTTATTTGATTTACTCGAACTCACTCTCCTTGAACGCCACAACTCTATAGCGGTAGATCTTAATCTCTTTCTCCTTCCAGCAATCGCCGGGTAGAAATGCCTTTTCACACAGATGCGAGAGGAATTCCCCCTTGTCGGGGATCATCTCCCAGACCTGTGGCAGGTAAGTTGCGCCGCTGCCTTTATAATCGATGATTATACCATCAATACCGGGTTGGATCTTCTCAAGGTATTCCTCCGGTGAGTTAGCTTTAATCAATTCAGGTGTTGTTAGAACAGAGACCTCGATGTCAATTTTAGCTAACTCATCAATTTTTACAGGTCTGAATCGTGGATCGTGAACGGCAGCATTTATCGCATTATCCCTTACATTCAGATATAGCGGTTGAATCGGCTGTATATGCCCGATACATCCCCTCAATTGACCATTTTTCTCCAATGTAACAAATACTCCCCTATTTTTCCTCAATTCAGGGTCGTTAGTTTCTGGTTCAAGCTTTTTTCCTTCCTTGACATATAGCTCTATTGTGTCCCTGGCCAGTTTTAACAGATATTTTTTTTGTTCCTCGTTTAATTCATTGTGAGGGTTTTCTTTTATAAGGCGGTCTGTGGGGTCGTTAGACCCCACAACCTCGTTCTGATGACACACAAGACCTCTAGTCTTGAGTGTGTCGGACTGAAAGTCCGTCACATCAACCTTTCTGAAGGTTGTATGGAAGACAATTGCAGTATATCCTACAACTCCCGATCTATCCCCTGTGACATCCCCGGAGTTTGCGTACTTTAAAAGCCGGGTTGACCAATTCAGTTTCTTCGCAATTCTCATTGTTATCAATACGGGAAAATACCCGCACATCTCGCATCTTTCAGCCTTCCCGATGTCCAGAGCTATAATTGAATTTACACAGGATGTGTCCATTGCAATCGCATCATCATAGGGATGATAATGAGAAAGGTCAGTACTTGCAACTATCAGGGTTTTCTCGTCCAGATGCCTTATTATCAAATCTGAGAGTTCGTCCATTTCCTCTCTGGACATACTGCCGATGATGATCGGAACGATCTCAAAATTCTTTAATGCTTTCTGTAGGAAGGGTAGTTCTATCTCCGCAGAATGCTCCTTAGAATGTGCAGCCGGTATGGATGAAATTAGCTTAGATTCCTTCATCAATTCCTTTGCCAATGGTGATATCTTGACCTCGCCCAGAGGGGTTTCATAATAGGTATAATTAGGAACAGATGCCCCATTGAAAGCATGGTGATGGGTTGGCGCCAGTATTATTATCTTGCTGTAATCCTTGCCCTCTATCTGCTTAAAACTGAATGCGGCTACCTGTCCAGAATAGATGTAACCTGCATGGGGGGCTATCAAGGCCTTAATATCCCCTAGATCCTCCTTTTCTGTATTTCCAAAAAATCCATCCAGCATTTTAGAAAGCTCTTCCTTAGATCCTGGATACCAGCTACCGGCTATTACGGATTTCCTGACGTGTTTCTCTTCAGATGTTTCGTTGATCGTCATATTACTACTCCATCCTGCAGGCTAATTGTATATCTCATTAAAAATACAGCAGGGATTAATAAAACACAGATGGAAATTATCTTTGATTCAACCCAAAAATCCGGATATTTCTTTATTACAAAATTCAAATCTGAAATTGGTGGAATTTTTTGGATATATGGAACATATGAAATCGCCTCGCTGTATATTAAAATAAACAATAAACAAAAAAGGCTCGGCAACTCTGCGTCGCTCCATTTCATCCTGCTACCTTGCCCTTTGGGACATATAATATTCCGCATAACCCTCTTCTTTTCAACGAAATTCCGACAGATATTTAAATTTTGAAGTAAAAAGTATTATGGAATGGATCTAACGGCACTTATCAAAAAAGGAGAGAAGCAATACGTTGCATTGTGTCCCGAAATCGATGTCGTCAGTCAGGGATACACAATCGAAGATGCACTAAAAAATCTAAAGGAGGCGGTAGATTTATATATAGAAGAATTTGGTGTCCCCGAGGAGATCAAAATAACATAATAATTCGGTAGATAGGAAATGAAATTCAAGGTAATTTTGGAAAAGGAAGAAGATGGGGGATATTCCGTTACGGTCCCAGCTCTTGAAGGGTGTTATACTCAGGGCGATACATTTGAAGAAGCGATTGAAAATGCTAAAGAGGCTATTGAGGGATTTATTGAGACATTGAAGGCACATAATCAACCAATACCAGTGGATGAAGAATTGATTTTTACAGATGTCTCAGTAACAATACCCCAATATAAACCAAAAGCTATGAGATCATGAGCAGACTTCCCGTTGTTTCTGGAAAAGATATGATCAAGGTTCTTAGGGAAATTGGTTTCAGGGTAGATAGACAGAGAGGAAGTCATATTTATCTAATAAAAGATGAACCATTTTTCAAGGCAGTTTCTGTTCCCAACCATAAGGAATTAAAGAGGGGAACATTGAAGAATATCTTAAAACGATCTGGTTTAACTGTTGATGATCTCATAAAATTACTTAGATAGGAGAAAACACCCCGTAATTCAACAAATGACCAAGATGACAAAAACCATAGCGATAATCGGCGGCTACGGCGGAATAGGTAAGTTCTTTGCAAAGCTCTTTGCGGAAGAGGGCTTTAGAGTAGTGGTAACCGGACCCAATGAGCTTAAGGGGAAAAGGGTTGCGAGAGAACTGAATATTTCATATGAAGGAGACAATAAGGTTGCGACAAAAAAAGCGGATGTGATCGTTATCTCTGTGCCGATTGATAAAACAATTGAGGTTATTAAAGAGGTAGCTCCGGAGGTAAAGAAAGGCGCTCTTTTAATGGACGTGACATCCGTTAAGGAGGAGCCATGCAGGTTTATGGAGAAATATTCAAAAAAAGGTGTGGAGATTGTAGGCACTCATCCGGTTTTCAGTCACAGAGTTGGTAGCATTGAAGGTCAGATATTCATTTTAACACCTATTAGGGGTGATAAATGGCTTAACTGGCTGAAAAAATTTCTCAGAGAACACAAAGCAAGGATTCACGAATCAACACCTGAGGAGCATGATCGGGTAATGGCTGTCGTTCAGGGATTAACACATTTTACATATATATCAATCGGAAAAACCCTAAAGGAGTTAGATTTTGACATCCGGAAATCCAGAAGGTTTTCATCTCCAATCTATGAGTTGATGCTGGATATGATCGGTAGGATTATTGGACAGAATCCTGAGCTTTATTCATCAATCCAGATGCAGAATCCCAGAATAAAGGAGATACACAAAAAATTTCTGGAAACCGCAAATGAACTTAGCGGGGTTGTGGCTAAAAAAGATGAGAAGGGATTTAAGGAGATAATGACATCTGCGGCGAGACACTTCGACGATGTTGATAGGGCAATGGGCAGATCGGACAAGGCAATTGCGTCATTGATCTCGGAATTATCCTACCTGAGGAATTCCGTTGGAAGGGAGCTCTGCCTGAAACACATATACTCCGGAAAGGTCCATCTGGGCAGCGTGAGATCTGTAACACCCGATGAGGTTATTTTAGAGGAACTCGGAAAGGAATACACGTTAAAGTTATCAAATATCCGCATTCTGAACGATGAGGAACGGATCAGGTATAAGAGGAAAAAATTTGGAGCCGTTAAAAGAGATTTCTCCGTAATTCTGGATAATAAGGTAAATGAGGGATTTCTCTCGAAACTTCTTGAGAATTTCGATGAAATGATTCTGAGTGTGAAAATCAAGGACATTTACTCCGGACCGCAGATTGAAAAGGACAAGAAGAGCGTTTGCTTTGGTATTGAAATGATAAACTCCGATATCAAGGAAACAGAGAAAAAGATAAATAAATTTTTCAGGGATCTTGGGGGGAGGTTGAGATAGCTATCTGATTTATTTTAATTTTATCGCAATATTACTCTGGGTGATTTAGATGGCAAGGATTTACTACGATAACGATGCTGATTTAGAAATTCTAAAAGGTAAGACGATAGCAGTTATAGGTTTCGGAAATCAGGGGGCTGCTCAGGCACAGAACATGAGGGATTCCGGCTTGAATGTAATAATCGGATCGATAAAGGACAGGAGCTGGGACAATGCAGGGGAAAAGGGGTTTGATGTAATGCCCATAGAAGAGGCTGCAGAAAAAGCCGAGATAGTACACATACTAATTCCTGATGAGATTCAGGCAGACGTTTACAAGGAAAAGATAGATAAAAATTTAACAGAGGGTAATGCGTTGATGTTCTCCCATGGCTTCAATATAAGGTTTAAATGTATAAAACCTCCAGAATTTGTTGATGTGATAATGGTGGCTCCAAAGGGGCCAGGTATCTTGGTAAGACAGACCTTCTTAGATGGTTTTGGAACCCCGGCTCTAATAGCGGTTGAACAGGATTATACTGAAAAGGCAAAGGAAACAGTACTTGCATTGGCAAAGGCAGTCGGTGCAACTAGAGCGGGTGTACTGGAGACGACATTTACAGAGGAAACGGAAACAGATCTGTTTGGTGAACAGGTGGATCTCTGCGGTGGAGTGACTGAATTGATAAAGGCATCCTTTGATACCTTAGTTGAGAATGGGTATCAGCCAGAACTTGCATATTTTGAAACCCTGCACGAGTTAAAATTGATAACGGATTTAATTCAGGCTGGTGGTCTCGAATACATGTGGACCTGCGTTTCTAATACTGCTGAATATGGGGGCAGAACAAGGGGTAAGAAGATAATAACCCCTGAGATCAGGGAAAATATGAAAAAAATCCTGAAAGACATTCAGACGGATAAATTTGCAAGGGAATGGATAGATGAATATAAATCTGGTTTACCCAATCTGAGCAGGATGCGAAAGGAAGACAAGGAATTGTTAGTAGAGGAGGTTGGTGCAAAGCTGAGAAAGATGTTTGTGAAAAAGTAAAATAAAAGGACTTAATGCTAATACGCTATCTCCCCAAAAAAGACAATCTCAGCCGGACCTGTCATAAATATCCTTTTAATTTTTTCATTCGTTATTTCAAATTCAATTTTCAAGAAACCGCCTAGAGCATGAAATTCAATGGGTTTATTTTTATCTGCGAGTTTATTTAACACTGCTGCGACTGCTGAGGCACATATCCCGGTACCGCAGGCGAGGGTTTCATCCTCAACCCCCCGCTCATAGCTCCTGATTTTAAATTCATTATTATTAATTTTTTGAGCAAAATGGACATTAATCCCGTTTGGAAACATATCCGTGTAGTACCGTATGTCCCTACCGATCTCCTTTACATTGATATCCCCCAGATTTTCCGAGAATATAACGGCATGAGGGTTGCCCATTCCAACTGCAGTGATCCTGTAAAAATTCCCATTAATCTTCACCACCTGATTTATAAATCTCTCCCCCGGATTTCCTGAAACGGGGATTTCCCTTCTCTTCAGATATGGAGCGCCCATGTCCACCCTTACCTCTCTTACCATACCAGATTCAACGAGGGGCTCGGCTACAATAAGACCGGTTGAGGTCTCTATCTCGATTCTCCCTTTCTTTGAGATTCCCTTCTCATATATATACTTCGCAAAGCACCTGATACCATTGCCGCACATCTCGGCCTTTGTTCCATCTGGATTGTAGAATGAGAATTTTACATCATATCTTCTGGACTTCTGAATAAAAATGACACCATCCGAGCCAATTCCGAAATGTCGATCAGAGATGTTAGCGACAAAATCCGGCTTCTTTTCTTCTGGTATCAAAATTTTTTTAGATTCATCAATCAGAACGAAGTCATTTCCAGTTGCCTGCATCTTTGTGAACGGGATTTTCATTCTAAACTCAGTAATGCTTGTCCCTCTGCTGTTCTATATCAAATTTCGCTGTATCAGCGATAGCCATAACCGCCATAACCCCTGCCTGAATCGGATCGGAAACCACAAGATCCACAGCCTCAGGAACGGAACCCGCCATGTTTAAAGAGACAATCTTTACACCTTCTTTTTGAATCTCTTTTACCGCCTTGGTTATCTCACCCCCCATTAGGGATCCGGCCAATATCAGAATCTTTGCCCTCGGTAACCTCGCAACCGCTCTGACGGCCTCAGCAATTTCTTTCTCCCCAACTAAGGGGATGGTGTCTACGGAGATCTTCTCTCCACGAATATTGTGTCTGTCCGCCTCAGAGATCGCCCCCTTTGCAACCTCCGCTACCTGCGCCCCACCGCCAATAATGATAACCCTTTTTCCGTAAACCTGATAGAATGTCGGAACAGTTTTTATAGAAACAACGACATCCAATTTATTCAAATCCGATATTAATCTATCTAGATCCGTTACACCCTCCATCTCAAGATATAAATGAACTGTTCCACCCTCCCCAATCTCTTCGATATAGCTAATATTAGCTTCATGGCTGGCGATTATCCCGGATACATCATTTAATGCACCCACCACGTTCTTTAGCTCTATCCAGATCGCCCTTTTCATCTCTTAAATATATGAATCTTATTAATTAAACATGGAAGAGAACGAGTTAAAAGCGTACAGGGAAGCTGGAAAAATTGCGGTAAAAGCTCGCGAGTGGAGTAGGGATCTGATAAAAGAGGGTGCAAAATTGCTCGATATTGCCGAAAAAATCGAGAAGAAGATCCTCGACCATGGAGGTGAGATCGCATTTCCAGTCAATATATGTATAAACGATATTACTGCACATTATACCCCAAAATTCAATGATGAAACAGTTATAAAGGAGAATGATGTTGTCACTATAGATCTCGGAGCCCATGTTGACGGTTATATTGCAGACACCGCCTATACTATTGATCTTTCTGGCAAGTACGAGAAGATGTTAAATGCAAATAAAGACGCACTGGAGAAAGCGATAAACCTTGTAAAACCTGATGTCTCTGTTTCTGAGATAGGTAAGCTCGTACAGAAAACGCTGAAGGATGCCGGTTTTAAGCCCATCGAAAATCTAACAGGTCATGAGGTAAAGCAGTATGACCTTCATGCCGGTCTATCGATCCCGAATATAGAGGTTCCTTATAAATGGAAAATCGAGGAAGGGATGGTTCTCGCCATAGAACCCTTTGCAACCGATGGCTATGGAAGAGTTATCGAATCAAAGCAGGCTGAGATCTTCTCTTTACTGGAGGCAAAACCAACGAGAATGAGAGAGGCAAGAATGCTCCTAAATGAGGTAGAGAAGAGAAAAAAGCTTCCCTTCGCTGAAAGATGGTTTTGTAAGAAAATAAACCCGATGAAATTAAGCCTGATTCTAAGGGATTTGGTCTCAAACGAAGTTTTAAATGCGCACCCCGTCCTGCACGAAAAGGAGAAGGGCGTAGTAAGTCAATTTGAGCATACCATGATCGTTACAGGTGACGGATGTGAGGTAACAACTAAATAAGTGCGGCTAAGCGAAGCGCATGCCACACAACATGATGCAAACTGTGTAATAGTTTGCTGAGGTGCGAGGTTACGACTAGATAATCTTTTTTTCCACCCTCACACCCTCGTCAACAATACTTGTCCTGATTACCTTCCCCCCTGCATTACTTATCTCATTGCTTGCATCGCCCAATGCGAGCATAATTCCGCCCCTTCCGGCACCACAGAGTTTGGCCCCTAGGGAATTTTTCCTTGCGGCCCAGACTAGTCTGTCAAGTTCTGGAGAGGACACGCCTATTGCCGATAACAGACCGTGATTTATGTTCATTATCTTGCCGAATTTTTCTAAATTACCTTGCTCAAGGAATCTCTGTCCGTAGTCGACGATATCCACCATTATTTTCAGGTATCTATCAAAGAACTCAGGGAAATTCTCTTTAAGTTCCATTACATCGGCAACGATCTCTCCCGTATCCGAAGGGATTTCCGTATTGCCTATCGTTATCTCTGGATACTTCCTGATCTTCAATCTCTTTAATTTTCCCTTCTGGTATCTTATTATTCCTCCGTATGTCACGGAAAAGGGGTCGACACCACTCGATTTTTTATGTATTAAATGTTCGATATCCCATGCAAGCTTTGCTATCTCCTTCTTCCCCAGATTATGATTCATCTCCTCTGAGATCCCAAGAACTAACGCTGAGGCAATCGATGCCGAACTACCGAGGCCAGATGAGACCGGAATTTTTGATTCTATACTTATCTCCAAGCCTTTCCGTTCGCCTAAAAATTCCTGCATCTTTTCTATGGCCTCCAGAGAGAGGGCGAAATTCCATTTCCTCTTTAATTTTTGAATCTCTGAGAACCCGAAGTTGAAGTTGTTCACATCTACAGCGGGATTATTCAGGATGTATTGGTCATCATTTCTTTCTTTAACCGTGACATAGCATCTGAGATCTATGGTAGCGACCAAGACGGGATTTCCATATACTGCTGCATGCTCTCCCAGAAGGATGACCTTCCCCGGTGCTGATGTTCTGGTTGTCATTTCTTAAGTAGATTCGTAAGTTCCTCCACAGTTAAACCAGCTTGTCGTAGAATAGACTTTAATGTTCCTCTTCGGATGTCCTTATGATCTGGAACAAGAACAATCCATACTCTAGTTGGCGTTTTCTTCTTTAATCTGATATGACTACCTTTTCGACCAACTATAAAAAATCCTATTTTCCCCAAGGATTTAATGATTTTACGCCCCGACACCACTGGGAGTTTTGTTGTTGACATTTACTTCCACAGTTGTTATTAATGGATGTTTTACAGGAAGCTCAGCATCTTCATCCTCCAGATAGAGCTCTATAGCGTCTTTTAGATTCTCAACTGCCTCTTCGATGGTATCACCCTGACTTGCAATATCCAACTCTGGACACCAAGACACAAAACCATCATCCTCCCTGTTCACTACTGCCGATAACGTGTATTTTTCCATCTTATTTTAGCTATAGAATGTTCAGGTAAATTAATTACAAAGACTGCAAGGAGTATATCCCTTCGATTCTTTCCTCACCCCTTCAATCTCTCCACAATCGCATCTCCCATCTCGTTTGTCTTGGAAGTTCCACCCAGATCCCTCGTTCTCACTTTTCCTTCCTTCAGGACCTCTTCAATTGCCTTTATGACCGAATCTGCAGACCTTCCCTCCCCAAGCTCTTCCAGCATCATGGCACCGGCCCATATTGTAGCTATTGGATTGGCAGTATTTTTGCCCTTGTATTTTGGGGCGGAACCGTGTATGGGTTCGAACATAGAGATTCCATTTGGATTTATATTGCCCCCGGGAGCCAGGCCTAAACCGCCCTGGATCATCGCCCCCAAGTCTGTGATGATGTCGCCGAACATGTTCGGCGTTACGATAACCTGATACCATTCCGGCTTCCTTACGAACCACATCGTTATGGCATCAACGAAATTGAATTCAGTCTCGATTTCAGGATATTCCTTGGAAATCTCCTCAAAGATTTTTCTCCAGAAGCCATAGATGTCCGTTAACACATTGGCTTTGTCAACGGATGTGACCCTGTTCTTATTTTTCTTTTTTGCCAGTTCGAATGCATACTTTATAACCCGTTCAGTCCCCTTTCTGCTCAGAACGCCTAACTGATAGGCAATTTCATCCTTTTCTGCTTCTATATCAAGGTTAAATTTTACGCTGTAAAGGCTTCTGTTTATCTCCAGCACTTCATTGCTTTTTCCTTCCTTTGCATGTCCACCCACCCCTACATAAAAATCCTCCGTGTTTTCCCGGATCACGGAGAAATTGATGTCTTCTGGCTTTTTGTTCTTCAAAGGGCAATCAACCCCCTCAAGTAATCTTATAGGTCTTAAATTCACGAATTGATCGAAGTAAAATCTCAACGCAAGGAGAATGCCCTTTTCCAGGATGCCCGGTTTTATCCTTGGATCCCCTAAAGCACCGAGGTATATCGCATCCATCTTCTCCATTTCTTTCAGTGAGTTCTCTGGCAATAGTTCCTCTGTTTCAAGATAGTGGTCCGCGGAAAACGGATATTCAATCCAATCCATCTCAAAATTTTCGATCTCTGATATTGAATCCATAATCTTCTTCCCCTCGGCAATTATCTCGGGACCTATTCCGTCTCCGGGAATTAACGCAATTTTGTATTTTTTCATTCCCCAATCCTCAATTTTTTTATTAATTCCTTCGCTCTATCCGCTCTAATATTCTTTTCCTTTACGAGTATTTCTGCGATTTTATCTATCTCCTCGTTCTCAGCTCCGACCATCATGGCTATATTTTTAGCATGCAATGACATATGTCCCTTCTGAATTCCCTCACTAACTAATGCTCTTAATGCCGCAAGATTCTGGGCTAAGCCAACGGCTGCCATTACCTCTGATAGTTCCTGAGCCTTCTTTATGTTAAGAATTTTTAGTGAGACTCTCGCTGTCGGATTCATGGTTGCCCCGCCGATGGTTCCGACCGCTACAGGGATTTCTATCTTTCCAACAAGGTCATTGTTTTTATTCCTTCCCCAGTTTGTTAGAGGTTTGTATTCCCCGTTTATGGCGGCATATGCATGAACTCCGGCTTCTATGGCTCTCGTATCGTTTCCGGTTGCGAGCGCGACTGCCGTTACCCCGTTCATAATTCCCTTGTTGTGCGTTGCTGCTCTGTAGATATCAGATGAAGCAAATTCGTACGCCGTTACGATCCCGTCAACGAGTTCTTCACCAAGAACCTCTCTAGGGATTACACACTCGGCTCTTGCTATTCTCCTTGTAGCGAGATTTGTTAGAATTCTGAGATATGCCTTTCCTTTTGTAATCTTCTCGATGAATAGTGCAACAGCCTCCGCCATTGTATTGACCACATTTGCACCCATGGCGTCCTGAACGTTAACAAAGAGGTGAGTTATCACCATTTTACCACTCTTTGTTTCTATAACCCTCACATCGAGATCCTCAGCGCCCCCGCCCAGGGCGACTAAAGTAGGATCCTGGTCGTTTGCTATTTCAAAAATTTTTTTCTTGTTCTCAAGGATTTTCCTCTTTGCCTTTTCCGGATTTTTTGCAATTAGTTGAATCTGTCCGATCATTATCGGTTCTGTACTGGATGTTTTAAAACCACCACATTCCCTTACGATCTTTGCCGCATTGCTGGCTGCCGCAACAACCGATGGCTCTTCGGTTGCCATAGGGATCAGATAATCCCTTCCATTTATCAGGAAATTCGTTGCGATACCGAGGGGAATTTCCACCTTACCGATGACATTCTCTATCATTCTATCAGCCTGTTCCAGCGAGAGCCCTTCCCTGAGCATCTCTATGTCTTCCTCAGTTAAATTGGAAAATTCCCTCACCCTTCTGATTCTATCGTCAATGCCTAATTTATAAAATCCGGAGATTCTGGAGGTTTTATTAGCCATTTGGCGTAATATATTTAGATAAAAGG